>CAMATG010000367.1 GCA_945860645.1 Candidatus Sulfopaludibacter sp. SbA3
CCTCACCCGAGCCACCCTCGCCAACCCCGCCGAAGTCCAATCCGCCGTCCGCCGCATGGCCCAGCGCATGCCCAGTTACATCACCATCAAAGAGGTGAAAAAGCGTTGGGGCCGCGGCCAGGAGGACGTCTTCCCCGTCGCCCAGTTCGAACGTCTCTGGGGCGACATGACCGCCCTCGCCGACTTCTCCTGTCAATACGTCGAAGTCCCCCGCCGCCGCGGCCAACAACTCAAAGACGTAGCCCAGCTCGATCCCTGGGTCCGCGACGGCTCCGCCGCCGAAATCGAAGCCCTCACAACCGCCCAATAAACGCAAAAAAGGCGGCCGCCCTAACCGGGAAGCCGCCCTTTCCAAGCAAAGCAACTACTGGGCCGACGTGCCGTAGATCTTCAACTTCGCGTCCACCAGCGTTCCGCCCACGCCATTGCCAACCGTATCGGTGACAAAGATCTTCCACAGCCCTTGTCCATTCTCGCCCCAGAACCGCGGCGAGGTAAACATGTAGTCCGTGAAATCGGCATTGTCGTCCGGCTTCCGCGGCAACGCCGTCGCCTGAAATCCGCTCGGCGATTGAATCGTGAACCGCAAATCACCACGCTTCTTGTGCTTCACATTCACGATCAGCTCCACGTGCTCCACGCGCAGCTTGTCGGCGGCTTCATTAAAGTCGAAGTCGATAACAAACGGCGTGGCGTCGTCGGTAATCTCGTTCGGCCCCGTAAACGTGTACTCCGTCGTTTTCAGGTCGCCCAGATTCACCCAATCCTCGGCTACGTCCAACGCCGCCGCGACATCCAACAGACCAGCCCCGAACGCATGGTTGAAGTTGAATCCGCCAGCGTTCTTCTTGAACTCGTCGTTTCCTTCCAGCCCTGCCGTCTTCGCCGTTCTCATCAGGATTTCCTTCACGTCGCGATAGCCCAGCTTCGGATTGATCTCCAATAGCAGTGCCGCCGCGCCAGCAACCTGCGGCGCCGCCGCGGAGGTCCCGTTCCCCGCGTCCGTGTAGTTCACCGGCGCTTCCGTCGACGGGAAGTTCTCCGCCTTGATACCAAAGGCTTCTTCCCCGGAAACATTGGTGCTCCACAGCACGTTCGGTGGTTGGGACTCACCGCCAAACGCCGTTATCGCCACCGACATGCCGCTCTCCGAATACGAGCTCTGCTTGCCGGCCCGCTCCGCCGCCGCGACCGCGATCCCGAACCGCGACCCGGAAAACGCATCGTAGCTCGCATCGTCACCGTCGTCTCGCCCGTTGCCGCAGGAAATCGCGAACACGGTCCCCAACCCACCCCGGTTCTGCTCCGCGCCCTTCTTCAACCCTGCCAGTTGCAGCGAGCTCACGCGCCCATCGTCCTTGCCGTCATCCTGCGGCCCCCAGCTATTGCTGGAAACATGCGTGAAGATGGTGTCCGGCTGCCAGCCCAGCGCGATCTGCGCCGCGTCGTCGGCGGTAGCCCCGCCCACAATCCGCATGCCCATCGCCCGCGCCTCCGGCGCCACGCCCAGCACGCCCCGGTTGTTGAATCCCGCCGCCATCGCCAGTCCGCCGCAATACGTCCCGTGGTTATCGGTCGCAATCAACGGGCTCGGGTCATTCGGCGCTCCGTCTTCTTTGAAGTTCTTGTGGAACCCGGACTCCAGCGGATACACATTCGTCAAATCCTCATGCTTCAGCTCCAGCCCGTCGTCAACAATCGTCATGTTGATCCCCTTCCCGGTGGCCATGTCCCAAGCGTTTTTCATCCCAATGTTGAAGGGTGCCGAATCGTTCAGGTGCCACTGCTTGGGGTACAACGGATCGTTCGGAGTGCGGCTCAACGCCTGCCGTTTATGCGATTCGCGAGAAAACACCGGCGTGAACTCAATCCCGCCCTTCTTCGCCAGCATCTCGGCCGCATCCAGCGCCGCAAACGCGTCGGCATACACAACAACCGTCCAACCGTCCAGATACGTCGTCTCCGTACCCGTCGGCTGCGTCGCCGCCAGTTCGCTCACCCGGCTCGCGTCCATGTGCACCAGCAGTTTGGCGGTCATCAGCCGCCGCGCCCCGGCCATCCGCGCCGCGCGTTCTTCCTTGCCCATCGCCGCCAGCGTCTCCGCCGAAGGCAGATTCGACTTGTCGTAGAACACCGGCACAATACCCGTCCGCCCCGTACGCGAACTCCGCAGCTTCCGGATACCCGCCGAATCCATCTGGAACAGCTTCCCGCCACTCCACGCACGCGATCCGCGTGCCGAAGCTACCGCGACTTTGCTGCTGAAGACCTCGTCAGCCGCCAGCATCAACGCCGTCTTGCGCCCGCCATCCGAAAACTGAAACTCCGTCTGCGCACCCAGCGACATCGCCAAGATCACAACCGCTAACAAAAATCGCATTCGCATCGTTCGACTTTCCCTTTCCCTATTCTCGGTCCCATCCTGATATCGTCAGGATTGGCCCCATACTTAAATAAGGGAAATTCCGACTCACAACTGTTCAAACTTTTTTAACAAAAGCTCGATGCCTGTTCCCTCCGACATCACCCGCATCCTCACCGCCTGGCGCCAGGGCGACCCGGAGGCCCTCTCCAGCCTCACCCCCCTCGTCTACGGTGAACTCCACGCCCTCGCCCAAAACTACCTCTCCCGCGAACGCCCCGGCCACATCCTCCAACCCTCCGCTCTCGTCAACGAAGCCTTCCTCCGCCTCATCGAATGGCAGCCCGATAAATGGCAGGACCGCGCCCACTTCTTCGGCGTCTCCGCCACCCTCATGCGCCGCATCCTCGTCCAGTCCGCCCGCGAAGCCCAAACCGCCAAACGCGGCAACGGCGCCCTCCGCGTCTCCCTCTCCGAAGCCGCCCAATTCGCCGTCACCCAACCAACGGATACCGACGTACTCGCCCTCGACGCCGCCCTCGACGCCCTCGAAAAACTCAACCCCCGCCAAGCCCGCATCATCGAACTCCGCTTCTTCGCCGGCCTCTCCCTCGAAGACACCGCCGAAGTCATCGACGCCTCCGTCTCCACCGTCCGCCGCGATTTCCGCATGGCCCAGGCCTGGCTCTTCCAACAACTCAGCCCCGCCTCATGACCCCCGAACGCTACAACCGCATCAACGAACTCTTCGATGCCGCGCTCGACCTCCCCGCCCCCGAGCGCCCCTCGTTCCTAGCCGACGCCTGCCCCGATAACCCCTCCCTCCTCGAACAGGTCTCCCAACTCCTCGCCACCCACGAACGCGCCGCCAACTTCCTCGCCCCCTCCGACGCCACCCCCACCGCCATCGGCCCCTACAAAATCCAACGCGTCCTCGGCGAAGGCGGCATGGGAACCGTCTATCTCGCCACCCAGTCCGAACCCATCCGCCGCGACGTCGCTCTCAAAATCATCAAACCCGGCATGGGCTCCAAAGCCGTCATCGCCCGCTTCGACTCCGAACGCCGCGCCCTCGCCCTCATGGACCACCCCAACATCGCCCAGGTCCTCGACGCCGGCGCCACCCCCCAAGGCCTCCCCTTCTTCGTCATGGAGTTCGTCGACGGCCTCCCCCTAACCACCTACGCCGAACGCAACCACCTCACCACCCGCCAACGCATCGAACTCTTCATCCCCGTCTGCCAGGCCATCCACCACGCCCACCAGAAGGGCATCATCCACCGCGACATCAAGCCCTCCAACGTCCTCGTCAAAACCGTCGAAGGCCACCCCATCCCCAAGGTCATCGACTTCGGCCTCGCCAAAGCCCTCGACCCCGATCTCACCGGCCAATCCCTCCTCACCCACGCCGGCATCATCCTCGGCACGCTCCAATACATGAGCCCCGAACAGGCCGCCCCCGGCCATGCCGATATCGATATCCGCGCCGACGTCTACTCCCTCGGCGCCCTGCTTTACGAACTCCTCACCGGCACCCCGCCCCTCGATACCGGCGAACTCGCCCGCGAAAACGTCCAATCTCTCCTCGAACGCATCCGCGACCACGAACCCATCGCCCCCTCCCTCCGCAACCGCGCCTCCGCCCTCGATCGCGAACTCGACTGGATCCCCCTCAAAGCCCTCGAAAAGGAGCGCACCCGCCGCTATGAATCGGTCAACGGCATGGTGCGCGATCTCGAACGCTACCTCGCCGGCGAAGCCGTCGAAGCCGCCCCGCCCTCGAATGCCTACCGCGTTCGCAAATTCGTCCGCCGCCACCGGCTCCCCTTCGCCTTCGGCGCCGCCGCCCTTGTCGTGCTGATCGCCGCCGTCATCGTCAGCGTCTCCCAAGCCATCCGCGCCCGCCAGGCCGAACAGGTCGCCAGCG
This sequence comes from Candidatus Sulfopaludibacter sp. SbA3, assembly GCA_945860645.1. Lineage (GTDB taxonomy): Bacteria > Acidobacteriota > Terriglobia > Bryobacterales > Bryobacteraceae. Next base: position 4,290 of record CAMATG010000367.1, read on the forward strand.
CCGTCAACGACTTCCTCCGCACCTCCGTCCTCGCCCAGGCCGACCCCCGCAACCAGGCCCGCCCCAACGTCTCCCCCGACCCCAACTTAACCGTCCGCACCGCCCTCGACCGCGCCGCAAAAAACGTCGAAGGCAAGTTCCCCAATCAACCCCTCGTCGAAGCCGCCATTCGCGAAACCATCGCCGACGCCTACTACGGCGTCGCCGTCTTCGCCCCCGCCCAACAACAGGTCGAACGAGCCATCGCCCTGCGAAAAATCTCCCAAGGCGAAAACCACCGCGACACCCTCAAAAGCCGCCGTCTCCGCGCCTCCCTCATCTCCATCCAGGGCCAGTACGCCGAAGCCGAGAAGCTCTACACCCAACTCCTCGCCGCCCACCGCCAACACCTCGGCCCCAACGATCCCGACACCATTCTCGCCATGACCAGCCTCGCCCAGGCCCACCGCCTCATGGCGAAACTCGATCCCTCCGTCGCCCTCCTCCGCGAAGCCCTCGCCGCCGCCACCCGCGCCCTCGGGCCCGATCATCCCGACACCCTCGAAATCATGAGCAGCCTCGCCTCGGTCTCCGTCGAACGGGGCTCCCCCGCCGACGCCGAACAACTCGGCCTAAACGTCGTCGAAGGCCGCCGCCGCACGCTCGGCGAAGAACACCCCGACACCCTCCGCGCCATGACCTCCATGGGCTTCATCTACAACCGCATCCGCCGCTTCAAGGAGGAAGAGGAGTGGGACCGCCGCGTCCTCGCCATCCAGCGCCGCGTCAACGGCGTAGCCCACCCCGACACCCTCATCACCATGTACAACCTCGCCGCCGTCCTCTCCAACCGCGGCGAACACAAGGAAGCCCTCGCCCTCCTCCTCGAAAATCGCGCCGCCCGCGACAAGGTCTATCCCCCCGGCCATCCCCGCACCATGCGCCTCCTCGTCCATCTCGCCGGTGCCTACGGCAACGTCGGCCAGCCCGCCAAAGAAGTCGAACTCTTAGAAGAAGCCCTCGCCGGACAAATCAAAGCCCTCGGCCCCTCTCACTCCGACTCTCTCTCCACCATGTACCTCCTCGCCGGCGCCATTCGCGCAAAGAACCCCGCCCGCGCCGAATCCCTCACCCGCGATGCCTATAAAGGCCTCCTCACCACCAGCGGCCCCGCCAGTGTCGAAACCGCCGACGCCGCCGTCGACTACGCCGACAGCCTCCTCGCCCGCCGCCAATACGCAGAAGCCGAACAGGTCCTCCGCCCCGTCATCGACGCCAAGCAGAGCAAGGACGCCGACCTCGGCCCCCGCCTCTTCGCCGTCGCCAAACTCGGCGAAGTCCTCCTCGCCCAGCGCCGCTGGAACGAAGCCGCCACCACGCTCACCGAAGCCGTCGACGGTCTCTCCAAACAGAACCTTCTACCCAGCGAACGCGAAGAGCTCGAAACCATCACCAAACGCCTCGCCCAAGCCCGCCTCCAGACAAATCCTAGGTGACTGTCTCCAAGGATTTATCCGATACTTCCCATTCACTCCCCCACAACACCCGCTCCCCGCCCACACCCCACAATCGCCGCTTGCAACTCCGCAATATCAATCGGCTTGCTCAAATAGTCATCCATCCCCGCCGCCAGACACACCGCCCGGTCCGATTCCAACGCATTCGCCGTCATCGCTACAATCCGCGGCCCCGTCCCAGCCATCCGCCGCACCTCCCGCGTCGCCTCCAACCCATCCATCTCCGGCATCTGCACGTCCATCAAAATCAAGTCATACGTCCGCGCCCGCACCGCCTCCACCACCTCTCTCCCATTCCCCGCCAGATCCGCCGAATACCCCAACTTCAGCAACACCCGCAACGCCACTTTCTGATTCACCAAATTATCCTCGGCCAACAGAATTCGCAACGGGAACCGCGCCGCCAACTCCGCATCAAACGGCGACGTCAACACCGCCGGCGCAACACTCGCCGCCCCGCCCTCCTCCAAACAATCCACCAGCGCCCCCACCAGCCGCCCCGGCCGCACCGGCTTCCTCACCACCGCGTCAAACAGCCCCACCCCGCCGCGCATCGCCGTCGACAGCAGGATCAACACCGCCCCACCACCCAACCGCCGCACCGCCTCACAAACCTCCACCCCGCCCATCCCATCCATCACCTCATCCACCACCACCGCATCCCACACCCCGCCCCCCGCCATCGCCACGCCCTCTTCCCCGCTCCCCGCCACCTCCAC
>CAMATG010000368.1 GCA_945860645.1 Candidatus Sulfopaludibacter sp. SbA3
TTCCTGCTTCGCCTTCGCCGTCAATCCAGCCCCCGGCTTCCGCTGTGCGTCGCTCGCAATCATCCCGCGCCGCATCATCACATACTTCCGCACCGCCAGCCCCACACCCTGCTGCTGCTCATAGCGCAGCAACGGCAGATGCGCGTCGAACAGGTCGTGCGCTGCCTCACGCTCCCCCTCCTTCTGCAGCCGCACCACGTCGGCCAGCATATCCGGAAACGCATACCCGGTCATCGCCCCATCGGCGCCGCGCTCCATCTCGAAATCCAGGAATAACCCGCCGTTCCCGCACAGTATCGAAATCGGCCGCATCGATCCTTCCGCCGTAAATCCGCGCAGCGTCGAAATCTTCTCCAACCCCGGCCAGTCCTCGTGCTTCAACATCACGCACGACGGATTGTCGGTAATGATCCGCTTAATCACCCCTGGCGTCATCACCACCGTCAGCGTCAGCGGATAGTCCTGCAACACCCACGGCACGTCCGGCCCAATCGCCTCCACGGCCTGCTTGAAGTAGGTCACAATCTGATCGTCGGTCCGCAACGCGGGCGGCGGCGCAATCATCACCCCCGCCGCACCCGCATCCATCGCAGCCCGCGTCAACGACGTCATCGCCGCGAACCCCGGGCTCGATACGCCCACAATCACCGGAATCCCCGGCGCACGCTGAATGAACCGCGTCGCCACCGCGATCGCCTCGCTCTGCTCCAGCTTCGGCGCCTCCCCCATAATTCCCAGCACCGTCAGCCCCGTGGCCCCGGCCCGTAGATAGAAATCCGTCAACCCGTCAATCGAGTCGTAGTCAATTCGCCCGTCGGGCAGGAATGGCGTCGGCGCAATGGGGTACAGGCCCTGCGCGGTGTTGTCGAGTCGCATTAAGGTCCATTATCACCCCGTTTGATAACATGTCTGTCGATATGAATCGCCGCTACTTCTTCTTCGGATCCGTCCTCGCCGGGGCCGTCCCCGCCGCCGGCTTTGGCAGCGTGCCCTCGCTCCGCGCGCTCGGCTACAAGCCCTTCTACGACAAGTTGAACGTCGCCGCCATCGGTTGCGGCGGCCAGGGCGGCGTCATTCTCAACAACGCCGCGGCCACCGAAAACATCGTCGCTCTCTGCGATGTCGACGACAATCGCGCCGCCGCCAACTTCCAGAAGTATTCGAAGCAACCCAAGTACAAAGACTTCCGCGTCATGCTCGACAAAGAGGGCAAGAACATCGACGCCGTCACCATCGGCATCCCCGATCACATGCACGCCACCGTCGCCCTCAACGCCATGCAGCGCGGCAAACATGTCTACGTCGAGAAGCCCCTCACCCGCACCGTCTGGGAAGCCCGCCTCCTCCGCGACGCCGCGGCCAAATACAAAGTAGCATCCCAAATGGGCAATCAGGGCTACTCCCACGAAGCCATCCGCACCACCGCCGAGATGATCTGGTCCGGTGTCATCGGCGACGTGAAAGAAGTTCACGCCTCCTCCACCCCCGGCACCCACCCCACCGGCACCACCGCTCCTGCTCCCGAAGCCTCCGTCCCCGGCAACGTCGATTGGGATCTCTGGCTCGGCTCGGCCAACATGCGCGCCTTCAGCCCCGATTACGTCCCCTACAACTGGCGAGGCTTCTTCGACTTCGGCACCGGCCAGCTCGGCAACTGGGGCATCCACGCCCTCGGCCCCGTCAATCTCGCCCTCCAGCTCGGCGCGCCCTCTAGCGTCGAACTCCTCACCCAGAAGAATCAAAGCAAATGGACTTTCCCGTCCAAAGCCGTCATCCGCTTCGATTTCCCCCAACGCGGCGGCCTCGCCCCTGTCTCCATCTTCTGGCATGATTCGTCGGTCCCATCCGATGACGACGCCTACAAAGTCCCCGGCGCCGAAAACGACATGATTCTCCCGCGCAGCGGAAACCTCAGCGAAAAGGGTCGAGGTGGCGCCCCCCGCATGGATCCCGCCGAGGCCGCCGCCCGCCGTGCCTTTGCCGGCTCGTCCGGTGGCCCCCGCATCGGTGCCGGCGGCCCCGGCGTCAAAGTCTACGGCGATCAAGGCCCCCGGCCTCAACCCAAGCCCGGCATCCTCTCCGGCAACGGCGCCGTCTTCGTCGGCTCGAAAGGTCTACTCTCCACCGTCGAACGTGGCGAAGGCGTCAAGCTCCTCCCCGAAGACAAGTGGAAGGATTACACCCTCCCCTCGCAGGTCCTCACCCGCTCCCCCGGCCACATGGCCGATTGGGTGCGCGCCTGCAAAGGCGGCGACATGTCGTGCTCCGATTTCAGCATCTCCGTCCCCTACGTCGAATGGGTCCTGCTCGGCGTCATCGCCTTCCGCGTCCCCGGCAAGCTCATGTGGGACGGCAAAGCCGGCCGATTCACCAACAGCGAAGAAGCCAACAAACTCCTCAAGCCCACCTTCCGCAAGGGCTGGGAACTCAAACTCTAAAGGAACACTCCCCATGGCTACCAAACCCATTGAAGACGTCGAAGGCATCGGTCCGGCGATCGGAGAAAAACTCCGCACCGCCGGCGTTGCCGATACCGATGCGCTGCTCACCGGCGCCAAAACCCCGGCCCTCCGCAAGGCCCTCGCCGAAGCTGCCGGCCTCTCGGAAAAGCAGATCCTCAAGTTCGCCAACATGGTCGACCTCTATCGCATCAAAGGCGTCGGCTCCGAATACGCCGAACTGCTCGAAGCGGCCGGCGTCGACACCGTCCCCGAACTCGCCCAGCGCAACGCCGAGAACCTGGCAAAGAAGCTGGCAGCCGTCAACGAAGAGAAAAACCTCACCCGCCGCGTGCCCTCCGAGTCGGAAGTTACTCGCTGGGTCGAGGAAGCCAAAACTCTTCCCCGCATGCTCGAATACTAATCCGTCTCATAACGATTACACTAAGAAGGCCCGTCCTCTACGAGCGACGGGCATTCTTACACATGCCTAACCACAAAATTGAAGACGTAGAAGGCATCGGCAAGGCCATCGGAGCCCAGCTCCGCGAAGCCGGAATCGCCGATACCGATACGCTGCTCGCCAGCGCCAAGACCCCCGCCCAGCGCAAAGCGCTCGCCGAGGCCTCCGGCGTCGACGAAACCCAGATCCTGAAATTCGCCAACATGGTGGACCTCTATCGCGTCCACGGCGTTGGCTCCGAATTCGGCGAACTTCTCGAAGCCGCCGGCGTCGACACCGTTCCCGAACTCGCCAAGCGCAATCCGGAAACCCTCGCCAAGCGCCTCGCCGCTCTCAATCAGGAACAGGACCTCGTCCGCCACGTCCCGCAGGCCTCCTCGGTTACCCGCTGGGTAGAGCACGCCAAAACGCTCTCCCGCATGATCGAGTACTAATCCCCTCCCGGACGCGCGTACAATAGGGGCCCATGGCCCCTCTCAACCGTCCGAAGGAAAATCCCTGGCAACTGAAAACGCCGCCCGGCTCGTCGGAGTACACCATGCACACCGCCGAAAAGGACGGCGTTGCCATTCTCGTCTGCACCGTCGGCTCTACCGTCCTGCACTACGACGCCCGCTGCGTCGATGACCTCCACGCCATGCTCAAGGCCGCAGGCGACTGGGTCGAACTCGGCGGCGCCGACGAACAGAAACCCGCCAAGGAGGGCACGGTCGAAGCCTGGGGCCGGTCTCCGGAAAACCCCATCGGCGGCTGGTACGGTCTCAAGAAAGGCTTCCGCGGCCGCTTCGGCGTTTACCTGCCTCCGCTCATGGAAGCTCTCGGGCTGTGCGAACTGGAGCACAACCCGAAGAACAATCGCATGCGCGCGAAGTAGCTACACCGTCGGCCGCAACGCCGCGTATACCGCCGTTGCAAACCCCGTCAGGTCCAACTCTCCCTCGCCGCCCGTGGCCTTGTATCCGGCCCCACGCAGCCATGCGGCCAACTCGCTCCCACGCAACCCAGCCGCCCCGTCCCCGTCCGGCGCCGTGAAGGGTTTTCCCTCAAACTTCAGAATGCGCCCCAACCGCTCCCCCCCGTCCGCCCGCGTCACCGGAGCCCCGCGCAGAGTCCTGTAACCCTTCCCCAGCCCCCGCGCACCCAGATATTGAAACGCCGCGAATGCCGGATCGCCAAACGGCAGATCCTCGTCAAACGTAATCACCCCGCGCCGCTCCACCAGCAGCGCCTGGATCTCCCGCACCGGCGCCTTCCGCAACGAAACCCCGCGCAGCTGCGCCACATGCGCCGCAATCCCGCACGCCTCCCCCAGCGCCATGAATACCGGTTCCATCCGCAACGCGTTGTACGCCACATGGCTGCACGAACACGCCACCGGTACCAGCAACCCGTCGATCTTCCGCGGCACTAACACCGCATACGGCACCTGAAACGGCTCGTGCGATACGAAGAAATATCCCTCTCGTACGCCCGGATGGTTCGGGTCGTACTTATGGTGACCATGTGGGTCAAACTCCCACTCAATTACCGCGATCGACGTCGGCTGCACTTTCGCGCGCCCCATCCCCGCATCAACATCCCCGTCCCGCTCCGTCAACACATACTCGCCCAGGATCCGCCGCCCCTGCCGCACATAAACCTGCCGCGGCACATGCCCGTTGGCCACCCACTCTTCCTTGTGCCAGCCCCATTGCCGCGCGTCCTCCCGCATCTTCTCGGGCACCTCGGCGTCGTTCTGCAACAGCCAGATCAGCCCGACATTGTGCGTCCGGACCCGCTCGTACAACTTCTTCCGCCGCTCCGGCGTCGCTGTCGGCCACTCCCAAATGTCCTCCGTCAGGTCGAGTGATTCGCTCGGCGCCCCTGTGTTCGGATGCACGTGGTCGCTGTTCAATTCAAACCGCCCATTCGGCATCGCATACACCTGAATGATGTCGCGAAACTTCGTCGCCCGCCCCGCCCGGATGTCTTCCAGCGTCGCCACATAGTCCGCCCGGTTATAACCAGCCGGCTTTTCAATCGGCACCCGATACGCCGGAACGTTCGTAACATGGAACCGGAAACAATACCCCTGCGTCGTGTTATCCGCCTCGCCCGTCGACCCCGGCAGTAACTCCGTCCCCCGGAACTTCATGTAGATCTTACCCGCGTGCGGTTCGTTGTACTCCGCCCGTCCTTCGCGTCCCGTCCGGAACGGCACGCCCGCCATCGCCGCCAGGTCACCCTCGTACGTCGCATCCACAAACGCCGCCGCGCGCAGCGGCACGCCTCCCGCCTCAATCTCAACCAACCGCCCGCCGCGTACCCGCGCCCGTTTCAATTCTTTCCCCAGCAGCAGCGTAATCCGCCCGCCCTGCTCGCCAATCATCTGGTGGAAAATCTTCTCCGCCGCATTGGCCTCGTACCAATACCCATCGCGACACAGCTTCACATTCGGCCGCGCCGGATTGTCCTGGTCCATCTCCTCGTAGTACTTCACCACCCGCCGCGTGAACTCATAAAAGAATCCACCAACCGCCTGCCGTTTCCCAATGTCGGCGTTCGTCAACCCATTGCTGACAATCCCGCCGATATGATCCTCCAGCGCGCACAGCACCACCGTCCGCCCCAATCGCGCCGCCGCTACCGCCGCCGCAATCCCGCCCGGCGTCGCCCCGTAAACCACCACATCCGCTGTCGTCGCCTTCGCCGCCCACATCGCCAGCCCGCCGCCAGCCGCCAGTACCGTTCGCCGCGTCATTTCTTCTTCTTCCACTCCTCGAATTTCTTCTTATTCACTTCGTTCAGATTCGGATACACCCCATAAATCGGTTCGCCCGAAAGGAGTAACTTCCGCTGAAACTGTTCCTGCTCGTCGTGCTCCATGGCTTTGTCCAAAACCTTGTCCACAATCGCCGCCGGAATCACCAACACGCCGTGCCGCTCGCCAATCAAAATATCCCCCGGCACGACCGTCACGCCGCCAATCCGCACCGGTACCTGGTAATCCACGCTCATCATCAGCGGGCTCACGCTCGAAGCGTGTCCGCACCGCAAATAGAAGCTCGCCGGCATCGCCGCCAAATCCGGTACATCCCGCATGCACCCGTCCACCAGAATCCCCGCCCCGCCCTTCATCAAAAACCGCGTCGTCACCATCGCCCCCGAAATAGTCGATCGCGTTTCCCCGCCCGCGTCGATCACCAATACATCCCCCGCCTGCGCCTCCTCCGCCGTCCGGTAGTTCAACTGCGGCCCGGCCGCATACACCTTCTCCCGCAGGTCCTTCCGGTTCGGCAGATACCGCGCCGTCCGCGCCCGCCCCACCAGCCGCCGGTCGCCGTTCAGCGGCGTCAGTTCATTGATGAAACACAGCGGATACCCCTCGGCCGTCACCGCGCTCCACGCCGCCTCCAGTCCCACCCGCATCAGCTTCCCAAACAACACCCGGTCCGCCGCGCTCAACTTCCCGGCCACGTGCGCCGGCAGCGTCCGCTCCGGCGCCTGCACCACGGGCGTCTGCGCCAGCAGCGCCCCACCAATCAAAAGCAAACAGACAATTCGCATCCCACGAATATATGCCAATTGCTCCCGCCACAAGGGCGCCCCGCCG
>CAMATG010000369.1 GCA_945860645.1 Candidatus Sulfopaludibacter sp. SbA3
CCCTTCAAAGAAGAACGAGCCGCCGCGCAACACGCGGTAGGCACCCTTCTCCGGACCCTTCGGATTCTTCTTCGGCGAGACTTCGTAGTAGCTCCGGCTGTACCAGTCCGCGCACCACTCCATCACGTTGCCGCCCATGTCCATGGCGCCGTACGGCGACACGCCTTTGGGATAGCTGCCCACTTCCTTGCCGGTATCGAACCTCTGCGCGCCGGCGTAGTTGGCGTGGTCGTAGTCGACTGTGTTGCCCCACGGGAAGCGGCGCTGGTCGGTGCCGCGGGCGGCCTTCTCCCATTCGGCTTCGGTGGGCAGGCGGTACTTCTTGCCCGTCTTGATGCTCAGCCAATTGCAATAAGCGGTGGCGGCGTCCCAGTTCACACCGAGCACCGGGAACTTGTCGCTGCCCGGCGTGGCGCCACCGTGGTTCGCGGCTTGCGTCCAGTAGGGGCTCTGGTCCTTCGGTACCACGCGGCCGTTCGGCCAGAGCTTCACATCGTCGTAGAGCGGATCATTCTGGAACTTCTTCCAGTCGGCGTTGGTCACTTCGAACTTGCCGATGTAGAACGTGTCGACGTGGACCTGGTGGACGGGGCGCTCGCGCGGTTCGCCGTCGCCGAAGTTGTCGCCCATTTTGAAGGCGCCAGCGGGGACGATCACGAAATCGCCGTAGCCTTCGTTGATCACTTTGGAAGCGTCGGCCGCGAAGATCGTCGCGGCGGCGAGGAGGAGGAGAGCGGCGCGCATTACTTTGCACCTCCGAAGAATCCGCCGACTTTGAGGAAGTGCTTAAAGGCGTCCATCCAGGGCGAGAATTCCGGACTGGTCGTCGCGGCGCCGAAGCCGTGGCGGCCTTTCTGATACAGGTGAATCTCGACGACCGTGCCGGCGCGGTTCATGTCCAGGAACAGTTGCGCGCTGGCGTTGGCGGCGCCGGCGTCATGCGCGGCGGCCAGCAGGAACGTGGGCGGGAACTCCTTCAGCTTTTCGCCCGGCGTGGGCCGGCCGGCGCTGTAGACCATCAGCAGATAGTTCGGTTTGGAGTCGAGCCGGTCGATGGGGTCGGCGGCGGTGGGGTCACCGGGGCCGGCCGCGGCGGCGACAGAGCGCGCCATCGACGAGCCGGCGGAGAAGCCGGCGAAGATGACTTTGTTCGGGTCAATCTTGAAGTCCTTGGCGCGGGCGCGGACCAGGCGCATGGCGCGGTTGCCATCGAGCACGCGGGCGGCTTCGCCGTAGCGCGGGTTGAGGCGGTAGGTGAGGACGAAGGCGGTGGTACCCCAGTCGTTCATGCGCTCGGCCACTTCGATGCCTTCCAGGCCATACATCAACATGATGTTGGAGCCGCCGGGAGCGATGATGACGGCGGTGCCGTTGCTCTTGCCGGGCGGGGGTTCGAAGACGGTGAGGAAGGGCGCGTCGAGCGGGCCGTCACCGGCGGCGAGCGGGACCTTGCCCGATTCCCAGAGCGGGATGTTGTAGTTTTCGCCGGCAGCGAAGGCGGCGAGGCTCAATACAAAGGCCAGAAAGAATTTGGACATCGACGGTAAGTCTCTTATTCGGGCAGACCGCATGTCAAGCTGAACAGATGGGCTACGTCTTCCGGCACCGCCGTCGCGTGGAGTTTTCCGAAACCGACATGGTGGGCATTGTGCACTTCAGTAACTTCTTTCGCTACGCCGAGGCGGCGGAGACGGCGATGTATCGCGAGCTGGGCATTTCGGTGACGCAGGGCGACATCACTTTCCCCCGCGTGCATGCGGAGTTCGACTTCCGGAAACCGCTGCGGTTTGAGGAGGAGTTCGAGGTGGTGGTGGAGGTGGAGGAGGTGCGGTCGCGCAGTTTGGCGTATTCGTTCCGCGTGGAGAACCTGAGCGGGGAGGCGTGCGCGCGCGGGAAGTTGGTGGTGGCGTGTGTGCGGAAGGACCCGGCGACGGGCGCGCTGGCGAGCGTGGCCGTGCCGGCGCGGATGGCAGAATTGATGCGTACCCCGGCGGCAATTTGATAGCGTTTAGTTGTCACCGTGGTTTCTAGAAAAATCCTCATCTTTGCTTGCGCCAGCGTTCTATCGGCGTATGATTCGACCGACGTTCTCGCGTTCGTCAAGAAGAACTGCGTGGCGTGTCACAACCAGACGGTCGCTTCGGGCGATGTGAATCTGGCGATTTATGAGACCGCGTCAGGCTTCGATGAGGGGCGCGAGATCTGGGAAAAGGCCGTCACGAAGATGAAGACGGGCGAGATGCCGCCGCCGTCGATGAAGAAGCCAGCCGCGGCTGACGTCGCGGCGGTGACGCAGTTTTTGGAGAGTGAGTTCGCGCGACAGGACCGGAACGCCAGGCCCGATCCGGGCCGGGTGACGGCGCGGCGGCTGAACAAGACCGAGTACAACAACACCGTTCGCGAGTTGCTGGGCGTGGACATTCGCCCGGCGGACAACTTCCCGAACGATGAGGCGGCGTATGGGTTTGACAACATTGGCGACGCGCTGTCGCTGTCGCCGGTGCTGCTGGAAAAGTACCTGTACGCGGCGGAGCGAGCGGTGCGGACGGCGGTGTTCGGACCGGAGAAGTTGAAGCCGGCGGCGATTCATTATTCGGCCGCGGTGCGAGTGAATGACACCGTCGATAAGCCGTCGTTGCCGAAGGATCTGTTCCATTACGATGAGTCCGGGTTCAGCACGAAGCACTCGTTCCACGTGATGCACCGGTTTCCGGTTGACGGGGAATACAACATCCGCGTGGTGTTGAACGGGCACCGGCCGAACGGCTCGGACCCGGTGACGCCGGCGTTCTGGCTGGACGGCAAGATGATCAAGAGCTGGGAGGTGGACGCGACCGATCTGGAAGGGCAGATTGTGGAAGTCCGGTTGCACGTGACGGCGGGCGAGCACTTGCTGTCGACCACCTACTTGAAGAATTATCACGGGCTGCCGGCGAAGTATAACGGGCCGGTGCCGTCGACGCGGCCGGCGGAGCCGATGATTACCGTGAAGGGCAAGCTGACCGAGAAAGACATTGAAGTGCTGCGGAAGTACGGGACGAAGATTAAGACCGACCGGATTGAGACGCGCGTGGATAACCGGTTTGAGTCTGTCGACGTGGGCGGGCCGTTTACGCAGACCGAAGGGCCGGCGAAAGAGAGCGTGGCGCGCGTGTTTGTTTGCGCGCAGCAGACGGCGGCGTGCGCGGAGAAGATTATCGGCACGTTTGCGCGGCGGGCGTTTCGGCGGGCGGTTCGGACCGAGGAGACGGCGGGGTTTGTGAAGCTGTACGCGCTGGCGCGGCAGCAGGGCGATTCGTTCCAGGAAGGCATCGCGACGGCGTTGCAGGGCGTGTTGGTTTCGCCGCATTTCCTGTTCCGCGTGGAGCGGGAGCCGACGAAGCAGTTTGCGCGGATCAGCGAGTATGAGCTGGCGTCGCGGTTGTCGTATTTCCTGTGGAGCTCGATGCCGGACGAGGAGCTGTTGCGCGTGGCGGGGCAGGGACGGTTGCGGCAGCCGGCGATGTTGCAGGCGCAGGTGAAGCGGATGTTGCGGGATGCGCGGTCGCGGGCGTTGGTCGAGAACTTTGCCGGGCAGTGGTTGCAGTTCCGGAATATCGACGTGATGAAGCCGGATCCGGGGAAGTTCCCGGACTTCGATGACGCGCTGCGGTTTGCGATGAAGCGGGAGACGGAACTTTTCTTTGAAGAGATGATCCGGCAGGACGGCAGCGTGCTGGACGTTTTGGATGCGAAGTACACGTATATGAACGAGCGGCTGGCGCGGTTCTACGGGGTTCCGGGGATCACGGGGCCGGAGTTCAAGCGGGTGGATATGTCGGCCAATCCGCGCGGGGGCGGGGTCCTCGCGCATGGCAGCGTTTTGACCATTTCGTCGTATTCGACGCGGACGTCGCCGGTGTTGCGCGGGAAGTGGATTTTGGAGAACTTGTTGAACGCGCCTCCTCCTCCTCCGCCGCCGGCGGTGCCGTCGTTGGACGATAGCAAAGTGGGGAGTGAAGCGTCGTTGCGGCAGCAGATGGAAGTGCACCGGAAGAACCCGGCGTGCGCGACATGCCATTCGAAGATGGACCCGTTGGGGTTTGGGTTGGAGAACTTTGACGCCGTTGGCGCGTGGCGGACGACGGACGGAAAGTTCCCGGTGGACGCGACGGGCGTGTTGCCGGACGGGAAGACGTTTACGGGACCGGTGGAGTTGAAGAGCCGGCTTTTGACGAACCGGGACGCGTTTGTGAAGGGATTAACGGATAAACTGGTTACGTACGCTTTGGGCCGGGGCCTGGAGCGCCCTGATCGGGCTGTGGTGACCGCGATTGCCGGGAAGTTGCCCGCGAGTAACTATCGCTTCTCGGCGCTCGTATTAAATATTGTGGACAGCTTGCCGTTTCAACAGCGGCGGGCGGCTGGCGTGAACTTGAGTGGAGCGAAATCGGAATGAGCTTTGTAACCGGTAAACACATTGACCGCCGGATGTTGCTGCGGGGCGCGGGAGCGGCGATCGGGCTGCCGCTGCTGGAGGCGATGCGGCCGGCGATGGCGGCGGCGACTTCTAAGGCTGGAATGGCGGCGCGCCGGATTGGCGTCGTTTACGTTCCGAACGGCATTTGGATGAACGAATGGCTGCCGGCGAAGACGGGGCGGGATTTTGAGTTTACGCGGATTTTGAAGCCGTTGGAGAAGTTCCGGGAAGACATGGTTGTCGTGAGCGGGCTGTCGAACAAGGCGGCGGCGAACGCGCGGGGCGGGGCGCATGCGAAGGCGTCGGGGAGTTTTCTGTCGTCGGCGATGCCGAAGTATACGGCGGGCGCGGATGTGCGGGCGGGCGTGACGTTTGACCAGGTGGCGGCGCAGCAGTTTGCGGCGGACACGCGGGTGCCGTCGTTGCAGTTGGGTTGTGAGGACGCGCGGATGGTGGGGAACTGCGATACCGGGTCGAGCTGCGCGTATACGAATACGTTGTCGTGGAAGAACGCCGAGACGCCGATGGCGGTGGAGGTGAATCCGCGGTCGTTGTTTGAACGGATGTTTGGGACGGTCGACCCGAGTTTGGACGCGGCGACGCGGGCGCGGCGGGCGCTGTATAAGAAGAGCATTTTGGACGCGACGCGGGAGACGACGGCCGGGCTGGTGGGGACGTTGGGCGCGCAGGACAAGCGGAAGATGGACGAGTATCTGACGTCGATTCGGGAAGTCGAGGCGCGGATTAAGAAGGCCGAGAGTGACCCGGAGATTCCGACTGGCGAGAAGCCGTCGGGGATTCCGTTTGCTTATACCGAGTACGTGAAGTTGATGTTCGATTTGCAGGTGGTGGCGTTCCAGTCCGATATTTCGCGGGTTTCGACGATGATGTTGGGGCGGGAGGGGAGTGTTCGGACGTATCCCGAGATTGGCGTGCCGGATCCGCACCACCCGTTGACGCACCATCGGGGGCATCCGGATTTCATCGAGAAGGTGATCAAGATTAATACCTTCCATGTGCAGTTGTTCTCGTATTTTGTGGAGCGGTTGAAGGCGACGGCGGACGGGGATGGGACGTTGCTGGATCATTCGACGATTCTGTATGGGGCGGCGCTGAGCGATGGGAATCAGCACTCCAATCACAACTTGCCGTTGGTGGTGGCGGGGCATGCGGGCGGGCAGAAGGGCGGCTTCCATATGGCCGCGCCGAAGGAGACGCCGGCGGCGAATCTGTTTGTGGACATGATGGACCGGGCTGGGGTGAAGGCGGAGAAGTTTGGGGATAGTACGGGGCGGTTGGTGTTGACGGTGTAATTTTGGACACACTTCGGGTGTGTCGTTCCCTTTTTTGGGTTACATCACCGGCCGTATTTCGGTTTCCGGCGGGCTGTTGACGATGGTTGGGGCCGGGGAGGGAGCCGGGATTTCGGCGGTTTCGGACTCCGTTGGCGGCGGCGTTTCGGGTTCTTCGTTTGTTTTCAATGACTCTTGGGAGGGTCCTTGATTGGCGGCGAATTTCTTTAGGCGCATGATGTCGCGTTCCAATCGGGATATGGTCGATTGGTGGCGGTTAATGCGCACTTCCAGCCGGTAGACCAGGGAGCCGGGTTTGCAGGCTTCGAGTTCGGCCTGGAGGACTCCGCCGGTGTTGGCGTGGAGTTCGGCTAGTTCGGAGCGTCTTACGAGCATTAGTCTCGCTAGTTCCCAGTGGGCGAAGGTGAGTTCGTCGACTCGGGTGGCGATGTATTCGTCTTCGGGTTTCCAGTATTTGTAGAAGGATTCTCTTAGTTTCAAGAAACCTTCCTGGCTGACCGATTGTTTTAGCGTTTCTTCGGTGGCGAAGAGACCGTGGGTTAATGAGCTGGTTCGTGCTTTGAGGAGGCCTTCGGGCGTTTTCGGGCCCTGGCTTTTGGCGCCGTTGATCCGGGCGGATTCGGCGCGGCGGTTGGAATGGTTTTGGAGTGCCATAGTTTTAGGCTACGGGGTGG
>CAMATG010000370.1 GCA_945860645.1 Candidatus Sulfopaludibacter sp. SbA3
TTTGGCGCGGTATACGATCTGGGACGGGATCCGGGCGCTCGACTATTTGGTGAGCCGGAAGGAGGTGGACGCGGCGCGGATTGGGGTGACGGGGAACTCTGGCGGGGGGACGCACACGGCGTATTTGGCGGCGATTGACGACCGGTTGAAAGTGGCCGCGCCGAGTTGCTACATCACCAATTGGACGCGGCTGATGGCGCAGCTGGGGCCGCAGGATGCGGAGCAAAATCTGCCTCCGTTTTTGAATCTGGGCTTTGATTTTCCGGATTTTTTGTATGCCTTTGCGCCGAAGCCTTATCTGGTACTGAGCGCCATTCGCGACTTCTTCCCGATTGGCGGGGCGCGGGCTACTTATGGGGAAGCGTTGCGGGTGTATGACTCGTTGGGTGCGGCGGAGAAGTTGAAGATGGTGGAAGCCGATGATGGGCACGGGTATACGCTGCCTCGGCGGCTGGCGGCGTATTCGTGGATGAGCAAGTGGCTGAAGGGTGTGGAGGACGATGGGGTGGAACCGCAGTTTCCGCTGGCGACGGAGGCGGAGTTGCAGTGTACGAAGAGCGGCCAGGTGGCGCTGGAATTCAACGGGGAGAGTGTGTTTACTTTGAACCTCCGGCGGGCGAAAGCGGTGCGGGGGACGGCCGCGGATGTGGTGGGTGCGGCGCGCGCGATGAGCGGGTATCGGGCTCCGATGGGTGCGCCGGCGGTTGTTCCGTACGGCACGATTCGGCGGGCCGGGTACCGGGTGGAGAAATTCTTGTATGAGAGCGAACCGGGCATTCAGATCCCCGCGATTCTGGCGATTCCGGACGGGGATGGCGGGCGGCGGGGGGCTGTTGTCTATGCCGATGGGGGCGGGAAGGCGAAGGCGGAGGGGCGGCTGGGGGCGTGGATGAAGGAGGGGAAGATCGTGTTGGCGATTGATCTGCGGGGGCTGGGGGAGTTGGCGTCGGAACGGACGAATGACCCGTGGTTTGGGGATGCTGCGAGCATTCAGGCCGCCATGCTGATTGGGAAGACGCTGGTTGGTTTGCGGGCGCAGGATATTGCGCAGGCGGTTAGCCTTTTGGGGGCGCGGGCGGATGTGGACGCAGGACGGATTGCGCTGATTGGCGTGGGCCGAGCGGCGGTGCCGGCGCTGTATGCGACGGCGTTTGATTCGCGGATCGCGTCGTTGGAGGTGGCGGGGATGCTGCCGTCGTACCTATCGATTTTGGAGAGTCGGATCCACCGGCAGGTGTTTGAACAGGTGGTGCCGGGGGCGATTCGGTTTTACGATTTGCCGGATGTGGTGCGGGCGATTGCGCCGAGGAAGGTGACGGTGCTTCCGGAGTAGGGGGATTACTCGCGGGGCGGCCCTTCGCGTCGTCCCGACAACGGTTGGAATACCGGGCCGCCGCAGACGGCTACGCCCACCTGCTGCAACGCCTGGAAAAGGTTGAACAGGAGGCCGTAGATGACTTGCTCGTTTAATGGCTGTTTGCCGGGGAGGCGGAAGTTTTCCGGCACTTCCTTGGCCAGGCGGACGCGCAGGGCGTCGGGGATGAGATTGCCGGAGCGGTCCCGTTTGTTGCCGACGGAAATGGGGGTCTGCAAGACGTTGCCGGTGGCGCCGTCGACATAGAACTGGCAGCGGGAGAACCAGCCGAGATTGGCGGGTTCGGCGGCGTCGAAGAGGAGTAACGGCACCTTGCGTTTCTCGGTCCAGATGTCGAGAATCAACGCGCGGGGCGTCTCCTGAATCTCCACCTGGAAATCGGTTTGATGGGCCACGGAAGCCACGGCTTCCAAGTCGTATTCCAAGAGCACCAAACGGTGCGTGCCAGCCTGCAGCAATTGCATTTCTAACTATTTTAGCGTTTGTTCAATCGCCGCGATGAGAATACACAGCACGGCGTGGCCGATGATGCCATATTGCAGCCAACGGCCGGTATACCGAATGACGAGTACGATCTCTTCCACGCCCACGATTCTGCCCGCGAAACGTGGAACAGAGAATACCGTACTCCCCCCGTTTGGTTCCAGAACTGCCCCCTTTTCGGTCCTGGTACAAAAAAGCCTAAAGCCCCCGCCGGAGGTGGCGATAAGGATCTTGAGCGGCGAAACAACAGACCGCCAATTTCAAGGAGCTTCGAAAATCAAATGAAAAAGTTCGCGACCATTCTGCTGGCCATCTCTTTCCTGTCCATGTGCGCGTTTGCCGACGATCACAAGAAGGACGATCACAAGAAGGAAGAGAAGAAAAAGGGCCACTAGTCCCTCGCTCTTCGAGCCTTGGGCCGCGGTTCGACACCTGTCGACGCGGCTCTACCCTTTTAGGAGCGGCCTTCCCGATAACGCCTGCACCAGAGCCCCGGCCGACAAGGCCAGCCAGAGGGCGAACGCTACGAACACCGCTCCGGTTCGCCCCGTTACATAGCCGATTACGGGCAGAATCTGTAGCGCGTGCATTCCCAGAAAATGCGCGATGCGCAGGTCGCCGCCCGTCGTGCTCCAGTTCACCCCGGGCAGCCCCGGCCCGCCATCGGCGACTCCTACGGCGTGACCCATCCGGCGCACCATGATGATCCCCTCCAACGCGAAGATCACGAAGCTGGCGAGGCCAAGCCGCACGCCCCACACGTAGGCTGAACTCTCCATTTGGAACGTCCGCCAACAGACCCACCCGGCTGTTGCTACGTTGATCAGGATCACAAGACCTGCGAGCTGGAACGCGGCGCCATCGAGCGGCGATTCGATATTGAAATGGCTCCGCACTCCGCGCGCCGCCTGGCCGATGATCCAGACCATCTCGATGATCAGGGTGCCCGCGAGCAACATGGCCGCCACGCGCTTGGCCCCGGTTGAGGCCACCACGAGCGGCCAGTACCAGGCCATCGATGCGAGATAGATGGCAATCGAGGCGCAGAACTTCATGGGCTTCAGCCACCGGTTCAGGCCGGTCAGCGCGGTGTCATCGACCAGCGCCAGCACGGCCAGTAAAGCCAGTAAGGCCAGATGCCCCACCGCGGTCCCGAACAACAGCGGTTCGCGTGCCTGCATTTCCTGCCACATCGTTAAAACCCCTTTCCGCGTAACAGGGTGAAGAGCAACAGCCCTGCTGGTCCGAACAGGAACGTCAATGGCAGGGCAGGTAGCACGCGCCACCACGGCAACCCTTCGCGCTGCGCCGTCTCCACGATCCAGGCCCCTACGAACAGATCGAACACCAGATAGTGCACCCATCCGCCGAGGGCTACCCAGCGGTCCGTGAACAGCTTCATCACCTCGGCCAGCGTGCCGAAGCCGCCCTCAGCCTCGCCGAAGTGCAGGCCCAGGAGAAGCACGTAACTCACGGCCAGCGCGATTGCCACCCACCGCGCGGCGCGCACGGCCCAGCCTTTCCGGAAACCAGCCAGCAGTACAATCCACCCAAGTAGCGCCGACATGTTGCAGACTGAAAAGACACTCTCTGGTTGCACTCGTGAATCCTCTCTACGTCAAAGTCCACAGCAACGACAATGTTGCCATAATCGTGAATCCGGAAGGCGTGCCGGCGGGCGCCAAATTCGCCTGCGGCCTGACCGCGGCCGAAGCCGTTCCGCCGTCCCATAAAATCACGCTGACCGCGCTGGCGCTTGGCGCACCGGTTATTCGCTACGGGGAAGTGATCGGGCACGTGCTCGACGACGTGGAGGCCGGCCGCTGGGTTCGCGAGGATATGCTGACGCTGCCCTCCGCGCCGCCGCTCAACCTGCTCCCGCTCGCTACGCGCCGCCTGCCGCAGCCCGAGCCGCTCACCGGCTACACCTTTGAGGGCTATCGGAACGCCGATGGGTCCGTTGGCACGCGCAACCTGCTTGGTATTACGACGACCGTGCAATGCGTGGCGCCGACGGTGGATTATGCCGTCCGCAAGATTGAAGCGGAGATTCTGCCGAAGTATCCGAACGTCGACGGCGTGGTCGCGATCACGCATACCTACGGCTGCGGCGTCGCGATTGATGCTCCCGGCGCGCGCATTCCGATCGCCACTCTCGGCCACATCTCGCGCCACGCCAACATCGCCGGCGACCCGCTGGTCGTCTCGCTGGGCTGCGAAAAGATGCAGCCCAACCGGCTGCTCCCCTTCTTTGAACCCAACGTCATTCGCCTGCAGGATAACCGCGGGTTTGCCGCGACGGTAGCCTCGATCTGCGAGCAGGCGGAGAAACGGCTGATCGAACTGAACAAGCGCCGCCGGGAGACGATCCCGGCGAGCGAGTTGAACGTGGGCGTCCAGTGCGGCGGCTCCGACGCGTTTTCCGGCGTCACCTGCAACCCCGCCGTGGGGTACTTTGCCGACCTGCTGGTGCGCGCCGGCGGCACGGTGATGTTCAGCGAAGTGACGGAAGTGCGCGATGCGATCCATCTGCTGACGCCCCGCTGCGCGGATGAGGAGACCGCGCGGAAGCTGATCGCGGAGATGCAGTGGTACGACGAGTACCTGGGCCGGGGGAGTGCCGACCGGGCGGCGAATACGACGCCTGGCAATAAGCGCGGCGGCCTGGCGAACATCGTTGAAAAGGCACTGGGCAGCGTGGCCAAGGCGGGGCACGGCACCATTCACCACGTGGCGACGCACGGCGAAAAAGTAACGGCCAAGGGGCTGGTCTTCGCCGCCACGCCGGCGAGCGATTTCATTTGCGGCACGCAGCAGTTGGCTAGTATGAACCTGCACATTTTCACGACCGGCGAGGGGTCGCCGTATGGCCTGGCGATGGTGCCGGTGGCCAAGGTCAGCTCCCGCACGGCGCTGGCGGAGAAGTGGCCGGACTTGATCGACGTCAACGCCGGAACGATCGCCACTGGGGAGAAGACGATCGAGGATGTGGGCTGGGAACTGTTCCACTACATGCTCGACGTTGCCAGCGGGCGGAAGAAGACTTGGGCCGAGACGTGGCGGCTGCACAACTCGCTGGCGCCGTTTAATCCGGGCCCGGTCACTTAAGATTTCGCTGGGAGCCGCTGGCGAATTCGATACCATAACCCCCATGCCGCTTTCCCGCCGCGCGTTCCTGTCCACCGCATCCGCCATCGCCGCTGCGCAGTCCGCCAAGTCGCGTCCCAACGTCGTCGTCCTCTATGCCGATGACATGAGCTACCGCACCATTCGCGCGCTCAATAATCCAGAGATCAAAACGCCGAATCTCGACAAGCTCGTTGCGCGCGGCACCGCGTTCACCCATGCCTCCATCATGGGAGGACTGCAAGGCGCTGTCTGCGTCCCCAGTCGCGCGATGCTGATGTCCGGCCAGACCCTGTTCCACGTCACCGCCAACGTCGAAAAGCGCAAGGAATGGGGCGAGGCCAAGCCCTTCGACATGTGGCCGGAACTACTGGGCCAGAACGGGTACCAGACCATCGGCATCGGCAAATGGCACAACGGCCCGGCGCTGTTCCACCGTGCGTTCCAGAAGGGCGGCCCGATCCTCTTCGGCGGCATGGCCGACCACTACAAGACCCCGCTTCACGACCTTACGGCCGACCAGAAGTACCCCAAAACCACCACTAAACCGGCCCCGAAGCACTCCTCGGAGATGTTCGCCGATTCGGCGATCCACCACCTGAAGACCCGGGACAAATCCAAACCCTTCGCCCTCTACTGCGCCTTCACCGCGCCGCACGACCCGCGCCAGCCACCGAAGGAGTACAAGGAAATGTACCCCGAGGACCGGATCGAGCTGCCGCCTAACTTCCTCCCGGAGCACCCGTTCGACAACGGGGAAATGAAGGTGCGCGACGAAGCTCTGCTGCCGTGGCCACGGACCCCGGCGGCCATCCGCAAGGAGCGCAGCGACTACTACGCCATCATCACCCACCTGGACGCGCAGATCGGCCGCATCTTTGAGACGCTTGACCGGGAAGGCCTTACGAAGAACACGCTGATCATCTTTGCGGGCGACAACGGACTGGCCGTTGGGCAGCATGGCCTGCTGGGGAAGCAGAGCCTGTACGACCACTCCATCCGCGTTCCCCTGATCCTGGCCGGCCCGGGCATCCCGGCGGCGCAGCGCACCGAAAGCATGGTCTATCTCTTCGACATCTTCCCGACGATGTTCGAGATGCTGGGCCTGCCCGTTCCCGCCACGGTCGATGGCAAGAGCTTCCTGCCGGTCATTAAGGACCCCAAACGCAAGACTCGGGACAGCATGGTTTACGGCTACCGACACTTCCAGCGCGCCTTGCGGACGAACCGGTGGAAGTTCATCCGCTACAACGTGAACGGCACCCAGACGCGCCAGCTTTTCGACCTGCAGGCCGACCCCTGGGAGATGAAGAACCTGGCCACGGACCCGGCGCTTGCCGAAACGGTCAGCCAGCTGGACACGCTGCTGCGCATGGGACTTAAACAAGCCGGCGACTTGCTGGACCTTTCCAAGCCCGATTGGGCTTGGGCTCCCAAACAGTGATCCTTAGCCTTAC
>CAMATG010000371.1 GCA_945860645.1 Candidatus Sulfopaludibacter sp. SbA3
GTACGGTTTCGGGGGCTGACCCGCACCCGGCCAACCAGAGGGCGGCAAACACAGTCGCAATTGAGGCAAGACGCAAGCGGGGAACTCCTTATCTGTTCAGTATATCGATTGCCCACGGGCGGAAACAGTTGCAGCTCTTTTCAGGGAGGAGAGGAGAACCAGTATCCCTGGCGCGCCACCACGGCGCGCTTATCCGCATCCCGAAGCGTCAATCCGATTCCATGAAACCCGTCGGGCCCGCTGGCCGGAAAGCTGATCAGATACTGCCCGTGCAGCTCTTCGCCAACGCGCATCACGATGCCCTCCAACGCGCGCAGCGTGGTGAATGCCAACTTCCGTCCGCCGGTGTGAACGGATAACGCTTCCGCCGTATTCACACTGCCCAGTCGTACCAACTCCGCCAAGCCCGCAAAGATATCATTCTCCCCGCCGGAGGGCCGCGGCCGTTCCGACGCCCGTGTGGTGAACTGCGTCCGCATCGCCGAGTAGGTGGCGGAGTAGACCTGAATGTTCTCCCGCTGCAACTGCTCCAACACCGCCTCCAATTTCGCCGCGCTGCCCCGGTCCTTAGCCTCGCCAATCAGCAACAGCACCCGCCGTTCCCCGGATGGCCGGGCCCGAAACAACTCTACCGCCCGCGCCGCGGCGTCCAACAACACCGCGCTCCGGGATCGCCCCGGTTCCAGCCGTTCAAATGCTTTCGCCATCGCCGTTGGGTCGGCCGTAAACTCCTGGGAAACCGTCACCCGATCGTCCACCGTCAACAGCGCCATCGTCCCGCGCTCCCCGGTGATCACGGGCTGAACCATCGAACCAATTTTGCGGATCTTCAACAGAGCCGCCGCCGACAGATCATTCGTCTGCACAGCAACCATTAACGCCAGCGGCGCCGTCGAAAGATCCGGGCTCTCCACCCGAAACGTCACCCGGCGCCCGCCGTCAGTCACCACAAAATCGGCTTCGCCCAGACCGTCGACCAACTTACCCCGCTGATCGGTCACCGTAACCGGCACCAACACAACGGGGACGGTCGCGCGGAACGTAGTCTCCTGCGCGGCGAGTCCGGCGGCAAAGCAAAGAAATAGAGAGCGCACACACTGCAGACGTTACAGCTCCACGCCAAGTTCCGCCCACGTGACAACGCGCTGTTTGGTCATCGCCTCGTGGCCCAGAATCGCCGTCAGCGCCGCCGCCGCGCCCACTTTGATATCTGCCGGATTCGCACCGCTTCCCGCAATCAACCCATAGAACGCTTTGGTATGCGCGTGCGCCGGTTCTTCCACTTTGGCCGCCAGCGGAACGATCTCCGCCTGCTGACCCTGCGCGACATGCGGGTAGAAATTCGTCGAGTACAGCAGATCCACGCCGCCCTTCTCGCCGTAGATGTAAACCAACTGGTTGCCTCCCGGCATCTGGCGCGGGTGAAACACGTTCTGCGTAAACGTCATCTTGGCGCCATTCGGATACTCAAAAACCATACTGCCGTTGTCGTAAATGGTGCGACCCGGGGGGTCGGCCTTGTACCGCATGTTGCCGCCAAAGCCGCAGGCCCGCACCGGATGCGCGTTGATGGCCCAGTTGCACAGATCCAGGTTGTGCACGGACTGCTCAATCAAATACCCGCCTGATTTCGAGACGTCAAAATACCAGTCGCCGGACGATCCATCGTGCGGCAGGTCCGCCGTGGCGTGGCGCTGCGCTTTGATCATATAGATCTCCCCCACTGCGCCCGCATGGATCTTCCCAACGGCTTCGCCCAACTGCACCATCGACCGCAGCTGCTGCCCCGAAACAAACACCTTCTTACTCCGCTTTGCCGCCCGCACCACCGCCCGCACCTGCGCCGGGGTCACACCAACGGGCTTCTCGCAGTAGACGTGCTTGCCTGCTTCCAGCGCGGCCACAGCCATCTCGCTATGCAGATGCGGCGGCGTGGCGACGAACACCGCGTCCACATCCTTGCGCTCAATCACCTTCCGCCATTCCTTCGTCGTGAAGGGATTGTCCTTGGCCGCGGCGGAGGCCGCTTTGTCCAACCGGTCCGCCTTCAAGTCGCAAACGGCGGCCACCTTTGCATTGGGTTGCGCCAGCACGCTCTGCAGCAGATACGAACCCCGATTCCCGGTACCGATCACCGCGGTGCCGACACGATCATTCGCGGATTGAGCCAGCACCGCCTGCGCGGCCGTCGCCGAAGTGACAAGAAATGTTCTGCGTTCCATGACCCATCTATATCACTGTTCACAGCATCACTGTTCGCAATCCGGCGATAACGGTCTCCATGTACTCGCGCGCCCGACGCGCCAGCGCATCCACGCCCTCCGCCGTCGCCGGCCGCGGCACCAGTGGCTCAAAAATGTTCTCGCACGCCAACGGCATATCCAACCCCGTGCGCATCACCGGCCGCAGCAGTTTGTAGTGATCGATCTCCCCGAAACCCGGCCCACAATCTTCATCTTTCGGCGTGTTCCGATGGTCCTTGATCGCGAACGCCCTGATCTCCGAAGCACAGGTGGCAATATCGGCAATCGGATCCTGATTCTCGTAGTCCAGCACATTACCGGCGTCGTAACAGATCCGCACAGCCGGGGAGCCAACTTCGCCAACAATTCGCGCGCAGTCTTTCCCGGTTGCCGTATTGCCGCCATGTTGTTTGATCACCACCGTCACACCGGCATCGCGCGCCACGGCCGCAATTTCGCCCAGGTTGCGCACGAACAGTTCGTACTCACCCTTGCCCGTCTTCCCGAACGTGAGTAGAAACGGAATGCCCGCGGCTGCAGCCTGCGACAGGCGCTTGCGGTGCGCGTCCACCGCGACTGGGGCCTCCAGGTTCACGGTGGCGAACATCATCAACGGCGTCAGCCCCAGGTCCCGGCACCGGCGGGCCAAAGCCGCCGCCTCCGCCGGCGCCGCGCCCACGTCCAACAAGGGCTTGCGCTCATGTTGCACACCCCAGGCAACGTACCCATAGCCGGCGGCACGAATCCCCGTCAGCGCCCGCTGCGATGGGAATGCCGAATACGGTAGGGTCATGCAAGCCAGCTGAAATCGCGTCGGTGCCGCCTGGGCACCCATCCACGCCGCAGGTAGCGCCAACAACTCTCGCCGCCGCAACGGCACCGCTACACCTTCTCCGGAACCACGTAAGGCTCCCGGTAATTCCGCTTCAACATCTGGTTTGCTTCCGCATCGCCCACGAACTTCTCGCCCTTCGGATCAAACGTCAACTGCCTCCCCAACCGGTAGGAGATGTTGCCCAGATGCGCCAGGCCCGACGCCAGGTGGGCCGTCTCCACCGGACCGTTCTGATCGGAAGTCCTGCGGCTCTGCACGGCCTTGATGAAGTTGGCAAAGTGGTTGCCACCGGCTTTCCGCGAAGGGCCCGGCTCTTTTTTCTGACCCATGAAAATCGCATAGCGGTCGTAGTTGTACACCACCAGATAGCCCTCGGAACCGTAGAAGATATTGCCCACCGAGGCTCCATGCTCGTCGTTCGTGCACCAATGCCGAACCTCGAACTGAATCATCTTCTGCTGGTCCGGATAGTGGTACAGCGACGTCTGCACCTCCGGCGTTTCCTTGTCGTCGTCCCACAGGAACTTCCCACCCATCGACGTCACTTTCGACGGGAACTGATCCACGCCCAACCCCCACATGCACATATCGGTTTCGTGGATCCCCTGGTTGCCCACGTCGCCATTGCCGTACTCCCAGTGCCAGTGCCAGTTGTAGTGGACGTGCCGTTCCGAGAATGGCCGCTCCTGGGCCGGCCCCTGCCAGATGTCGTAATTCAACTCCGAGGGCACCGCCGACGGCTGCTTCTTGCCGATGCTCGGACGCCACCGGTACACCAGCCCGCGCGACATGTAGACCTTGCCAATCGCGCCTTTCCGCAAATGCTGCACGGCCTCCTGCAGCGCCTCGCTGGATCGCAGTTGCACGCCATGCTGCACGATGCGGTTGTACTTGTGCGCCGCCTCCACCATCTTGCGGCCTTCCCAGATACCGTGGGAGCCTGGCTTCTCCACGTACACATCTTTCCCTGCCTGGCAGGCCCAGATGGCCGCCAGTGAGTGCCAGTGGTTCGGCGTGGCGATGGAGACCGCGTCGATATCCTTACGCTCAAACACCTTTCGCAGATCCTGCTCAATCGACACTTTCCGGTTGAATCGCGTCTCGAACGCCGCGGCCGTGGCTCGCGCCACACGCAGGTCCGGATCGCACAAACAAACCACCTCGGCCTCAGGTACGTTGCCAAACCCGGCGATATGATCCTTCCCTCGCCCGTTTACCCCAAGCACCGCGATGCGCACTTTGGAGTTGGCCAGGACCCTCTTCTGCGACGCTACGGCGGCCGCGCCGGCGGCAATGAAAAACGTTCTGCGGGAGGACATGATTTAGCGGCAGAATATCACACCGGCGTTCACTGTCCGCTGGTCAAAAACTGCCACAACATCGCGCACGAACGGTTGTCGATTTCATACCGTGGCATTAGCGGCGAGAACTGCACGCCCGCCGGGTCCACCCCGCTGCGAAGGCCTGCGCAGAACGTCTCCCGGGAGTAGGCGCTCGCCGGCCCGCCGCGCCGCGGCATCGACTTCGTCAGTGCGTCTCCGCGCAGGCCAGGCACCACCGTCTTCCCTTCCCCGCCGCCGTTTCCACGGGCACCATGGCAACCGCTGCACTGCGCCGCCCGCGGGTCCAACCGGTCCGCGCCCACCGACGCTGCCACGCCGCCGCGCCCTTCGAACAGATCCTGTCCCGTCGTCGCGATTCGCCCCTTGACGGGGATCGCATCGGCCCACTTCGTTTCCACGCGCAGCGCCGACGCCACCGCCGCCGCGCCAGGTAACTGTGTTGTCCGCGCCACATATCGCGCCAAACCATCCACCAGAAAGACCTGCAGCGTGTGCCCGGTCGGCGGCCCGGATTCCTGCCCGAACGCGGCTAGAAGGACAGGCAGATCGACCGCTTCCACCCGGAGCCCCAACCAACGCGGACTCGCCGCAAAGCTCGTGCGCCATTCCCCCATCCGCGCCGCTGAATCCCGCTCCGGATTCACCGTAATCGAAACCAGTTGCGCATCGCTATCGCCCAGCGCCTGATCGACTTTCCGGAACAAACTTCCCAACAACGGACAGGCTGTCGGGCAATCGACGAAGATGAACTGCACCGCGGTACGGCGCCCGCGAAACACATCCCGCAGTCGCAGGCGGGCGCCGTCGTGCCGCGTCACGGCGACATCCGGCAGTTCGGTTGGCGGCACCGGGCCAAAGCCATGACCGCCCTGCCCGGCGGCCATGACGCCGCCGAGGGCAAGGAAACCCAGAAGGAGTTGGAGTCGAAGGATCATCGGGCGGCGAAGACGCTCTGAATTTCCGTCGCCGTTAGCGCCGTGTTGAAGGCACGCACATCGTCGATGCGTGCGTTGTTGCCGTCCGCGCGATTACCCGCCCACTTGGCGTGGCCGAAGACCAACGGCGTTGAATTAGCGAAACTGCCGGTCGGCGCCGCCGCCTGTTGCTCCAGCACACCGTTCACATAGATGCGGACTTGTTTCGCTGTCGCATCGTAGACGCCGGCGAGGTGATACCACGTGTTGGCAACAGGCCTTGTGGTGCCCTCGGCCCAGTAATAAGGGGCCCAGGGCGAGTCGTTAGCATACATGTCCATGATGAAGCCGCCATTGGCCCAGCCGCCGAGCTGTAGATAGAAGTTCGACACCTGACCGCCGGGCATGCTGACGAAGGTCTGCGTTCCGGAAGTAGTGGTGAGGTTTACCCAGACAGACACGGTGAAACTCTTCGTAGGATCGAGCACCGGGCGCTGCGTCACCACACCGCCTATCTGCGGATCCAGTTGCAGCGACTGCCCGACGGTCCCGGGTCCGACCGTAAAGGGACCGCTGACTATACCGTTGTTCGCGCCCCCGGATGTATCGGCGGTCACGTCACCAACCACCGAATCCAGCGGCCAGCGACCCACCGGGACGGGCCCGCCACCGGCCGCCGGATTCACCGTGACGGGCACAGCGGCCGACGTTGTGGAAATCCCATTGCTGCCGATTGCCTTCGCGGTAACGGAATAGGTGCCCGCCGCGACGTTCGCCCAGCTGAACGTATAAGGCGATGTCGTGTCCGTTCCCAACAGCGTCGCGCCATTGTAGAACTCCACGCTGGTAATCGTTCCCTGCGTCGTCGTCGCCGTCGCTGATATCGACACCGTTGCCGGAGCCACGAAGCTAGCCCCAGCCGCCGGGGCCGTGATCGCCACCACCGGGGCCGCGACCGCCGTCACAACAACTGAAACCGGCGCAGAAGTCGTCGTCGTCCCGTTGCTGCCAATTGCCTTTGCGGTTACGGAATATGTGCCCGCGGCCACGCTCGCCCAGCTGAACGCATAGGGCGACGTCGTGTCCGAACCCAACAGCGTTGCG
>CAMATG010000372.1 GCA_945860645.1 Candidatus Sulfopaludibacter sp. SbA3
CACCCTCCGGTCTCCAACCCCCGCCGCCCCAGCAACCTCAGCCCCAACAACAGCAACCGCCCAAGCCACCCGCCGCCGCCTTCAATTGGAAGCGCGCCGCAGCGGTCGGCGGTGTCATCGGCCTCATCATCGCCGCCGGCGGCATCTATACCATCCAGAACGCCCGCAAGGCCAAGGACGCTGTCGCCACCAGCACCAATCTGAAGGTGGCCGTCAAGACCAACCCCCCCGGTGCCTCTATCCGCATCAACGGCGAGGTCAAGTGCACCTCCGATTGCAATATCGATCTCCCGCCCGGCCCCTACGAAGTCCAGGCCGTCCTTCCCGGCTATGAAACCGCCTCCTCCAAACTGGACCTGACCGCCGCCGCCCCCGGCAACGTCGATCTCACCCTCCAGCCCCTCCCCCTCTCCGTTCGCCTCTATACCGATTTCACCGCCGGCAAAGTCACCTTCGACGGCGCCCCCTACGGCGACCTCCAGGACGGCCAGCTCATCCTCGACCGCATCGCCGCCGGTAAACACACCATCAAGGTCACCTCCCAGGCCAACGAAGCCCAGTTCGAATTCGACGCCCAACCCGGCCGCCAACCCGTCATCTCCGGCCCCGTCACGGCAAAAAACACCCTCACCATCCTGGTCGCCAACGCCGGCCAGCAGACCAAAATACACTCTTCCGTTCCCACTCTGAAAGTCGCCATCGACGGCAATCCCGCCGGCGACGCCACCCCGGCCGGCCTCGAGGTCAACAACCTGCAACCCGGCGACCGCGAATTCTCCGTCGACGATGGCGGCACTAAACGCAACCTCGTCGTCTCCGTCTCCGCCCAGCCCACGCTCACGGCCTATCTGAAACTCGACATTAACGCCGGTTCGCTCCTCATCTCCACCCCCGGCGAAGACGATGTCGCGGCGTTCCTGAACGATCGCCCCGCCCGCGTCAAGTCCAAGGGTGGCCAGATGCGCCTGCCCGGCATTCCCGTCGGCGCCTACACCGTTCGGGTTGTCAAGGACGGCTACACCCCGGACCCGCCGCAGAAGATCGTCATCGCCAAGGGCCAGGAAGCCCGCATGGAATTCAAGCTGAAGCTGATTCCGCGCCTCGCCACTCTCCGCCTCCGCGGCGCCGTCCCCGGCACCCAGATCCTGGTCGATGGCGCTCCCATCGGCTCCGTCCCGGCCTCCGGGTCGTTTGAATTTGCCCAGGTCGCCCCCGGCGAACACGTCGTCGAACTCCGCCGGGATCGGATGGCCCCCAAGCGTAACCCGCGCCAGTTCCGTGCCGGCGAAGCCATCGAACTCACCGGTGGCGATGTCACTCTCTCCGCCGCCGGCGGTACCATCCGCCTCAACGTCACCCCGGCCTCGGCCCAGTTGACGATCAAGGGGCCCAACGACGCCGCGCCGCGCCCCGTCACCGGCACCACGCTCCAACTTGGTGAAGGCACCTACGCCATCACCGCCAAAGCGCCCAACCACGCCGACCGGACCCAAACCGTTGTCGTCGCCAACGGCGATAACAAGACCATCGACATCCCGCTGACCGAACAGAAGCAGTCCGCCCAGAAGCAGACACCCCAGCGCCGCACCGGCAACATGACCGATTGGGACGACCCCGGCACATGGATTCCCGAAGGCGGCTGGTACAAACGCAAAGGCGGCGGCGTCGTCACCTACGGCATCACGCCCGCCCAGGGCACTTTCAGCTTCAACATCTCCCGAATCGAAGGCCGCCGGCTCCAATGGGCCGTCGACATCCAGGACGCGCGCAACTACGTCCAGTTCCAGCTCGAACGCAAGAACTTCATCCGCCGCGAAATCGTCAACGGGAAGGATCGCAACGAGTTGAAGGTCGAACACAAACTTCCCGACACCAAGAACTACAGTGTGCAGGTGGAGATCTCGCCCAACACCGTCAAGACATTCATCCTCGACGGCACCGAATGGCGCACCATCGATTCCTGGTCCACCAACAGCCGGACCCTCACCCAGGGCAAGTTCGGCCTGGTCATCCCCGGCAACGACGTCTTCGGCCTCACCAACTTCCGCTTTATTCCGAAGTAGCCCGCTGCCCCTCGGTCAGCGCCGGCGCCGTGGCCATCCCCAGGATCCACGCCAGCACCAGTGCGCTGGCCGGGATGTAGAGGTTAAAGTCGACCAGGGAATGCGCCCCCATGGCGGCAACGGCGCCACAGGCGCCCGCCACCAACCGGCTCCGCTCCAGCCCGCGGGCCATCCAGTACAAGCAGCGCCCCAGCACCGCTAGAGCCAGCGCAAAGCCCACCAGCCCCAGCTCCGCCAGATACTGCAGGTAGTCGTTGTGCGCGTAGTCCACCGTGTTCGTCGGTGCGACGTTCTTGAACCGCAGGAACGCCGTCTCATACCCGCCCATCCCCACGCCTGTGATAAGGTGCTCGCGAATCATCGGCACCGTGTCGCGCCAGATCTGCGCCCGCGTATCGCCGGAGATGTCCTCCGTCTGCGCGATCGAAGCATACCGGCCAATCCACTCGTCCGTCGGCAACACGACAAACGCCACCGCTAGCCGCCCCCGTACGCCCACCACCACCGCTTCCGTTCGCCCGTCCAAAACGCCATCGCCGCCGCCATTAGCGCGTCCACGCTCCGAATTCGCCGCACTATTGCTCTGCCCGGGCGAGACGCTACCCAGCCCAGCGCCAGCAGTTGTGTACGTCAAGTTCTGCAAAAAGAAGAACGGGGTGCCGACCAAAGTTGCACGGTGGCCGGAGAGGGAAGGCGCGCCTCAGGCGGCCTGATCGATTTTCCGCATCAGCTCTTTCTTGAGTTCTTCCAGATCCCCCATGTTGAGATGTTGGCCAACTCCACCGCCAGCACGCACCGGCGCCCATCCCAGTTCACCCCGATGGCCACCAGCACCGCCCGGCTCCGGATCACTCCGTCATCCCGCACTTTTTCATACCGTGCGTCCAGAATCAGGTACGGATATTCTTCCTCCAATCGCCGCGTCGCAAACTTTTCCAATTCCCCATCCAAACTCTTGTTCAGCCGGCTAATCGTCGACGCTGAAAACTCGTGCCCACACAGCTCTTCGGTGATCGCCTTCACTTTCCGCGTCGAGCCCCCCTGGACATACATCTCCGTCAGCGCTCCCACCAGTGCCTTTTCGCTTCGCTGATAACGTTCAAACACCTCTGTTCGGTATTGCCGTTGCCGGTCCTGCGGCACTCGTAATTCGATGTTGCCCACTCGCGTCACCAGGCTCCGCGTGTAGTACCCGGATCGATATCCGCTCCGTCCTTCCGTACGCTGACTTTTCGCTGCACCCAGCGTCTCCTCCATCTCCGATTCCAACACCTGTTCCAGCACCTCCCGCACCAGCCCCTTCTTGAAATCCGGATCCTCCCCCATTGCTGCCTTCCAGTCCGTCTTTGCGTTATCCTTCTTTCGGGTCACCTTCCTTTCCTTTCTTCACCGCCAAGTGAATGCTGAAAGGTCTAGCATGACCCATTTCCTTTTTGCAGAACTCTTAGAACATAACCGCGCCAGCACCGGCGCCCTCCCCGGAACCCAGCGCCGCCACGCCGTCCGGCGGCACGCCATTCGCGCCTGTGTCACCGGTCGCAGCGTTTTCAAACAACACACCCTTCACCGCCGCCAGGCGCGGCGCCATGCGTCCTTCGGGTCCTCCGGGCCGCGGCCCGCGTTCCCGTTCTCCGGGTTAACTTGTCCGTTCAGATTCTCGTCCATCGTCTGATTCCTTCCGGCCCCGGCCTAGCGGCGGAACACCGCGATCCCGGTACCGATCGTGATCGCTGCCTCCAGCGATTTCAGAGCCAGTTTCCTGGTCGTGGTCGACGGGATGAACAGAATATCGTCCGGCTCCATCGAGACATCCGCCTTCTTGCCCTTGAGAATCTCGCTCAGGGCCAGCAGAATCTCCTGCCGGTCGCCCCCATTCATCGTTCGGCGCAGGATCTCGCCCGGTCCCGGCCGCTTCCTTGTCCAGGCCTTCCGCTATCGACAGAGCCCGCAATGCAGTCACCCCCTCCCGGTCGCCCAGGATGAAGCCGCAGGACTTCTTCACGTTGCCGACCACGTACACCAACTCCGCCTTCGGCACCGAGATCACGTCAAACGGCTGGATCTGGATGTTCTCCTCCGGGCTCTGCGCGTTCATGATCCGCTTCACGCTGATCTCGGCCACGCTGTAGGCACCCGTCTGATCGGTTTTGGCACTCGCCAGCGGGATCGCGCCGTACTCGATCTTCCGGGTGATCTTGATCTGATGGCCCGAGTCGGGCTTCAGTCCGCCAACGGCCAAGATCACCTGGAGCAAGGTCTTCCGGCCCTGCAGCTGGTGCACGCCGGGCGGCGTCACCTGGCCAATCACCGAGATCGGCTGGATCTTGTACTCGACCACCGCCACCGTCACGCTCGGCGTCTTCAGGTACTCCTTCAGCCGCTCCGCCACCCCGGCTTCCAACTGCTCCACCGTCTGCCCGGCGGCCTTCATCCGGCCAATCATCGGCAGATTCATCATCCCGCGCAGGTCGAACCGGTAGGCGAACTCTTTCGTGTTGGCCCCGCCACCGCCGTTGAACTCTTCCAGGTCCAACACGCGCACCGTCACCTGGTCGTACGCCCCCAGGATATAGGCCTTGCACTCTACTTGTTCGCCGGGCTGGCCAAACGCCGATGCCGCCAACAGCACCAGCAGCCCGATTATCGCGCCCATGTCGCCGCCCTTTGCCCGCGCTCCAACCGGCTCTCGATCTCTTCCATCTGTTCGCCCAACCGGGCGACCTTCTGGTCAAGCTTAGGCACCCGGTCTTCCAGATTCTGCGGCACCGAGTCCATCGGCGGCGCCAACATCCGGAACATCGCGTTCGGCGCCAGGTCGGAGACGCTCTGCGCTCCCTTGGCCTCGCATAGCTCCTTCAACTGCCGGTAATCATCGTCCAGCAGGCGGATGCTAACCATCTTCGTTCTACGTTTGATCATTGCGGTCATATCGGCTCCAGGTCCAATCGCTCCGCGCTTACCGCGACCGAGCGTTGCAATAGTTCAACGTTCACAATCACCCGGTTCCGCCCCTCGGCCCTCGCCAGGATTCCCTCGACGTCCTTCAATGCTCCGGTCCGGAGCCGTACGCGCTGCCCCACTGCCAGGTACAGCCACGGCATCGTCTCCTGCCCGCACCCGACAATCCGGTGCAGCGCTGCCATTTCGTGATCTTCCACGGGGACCGGACGCGGCCCGCTGCCTACTACGTGTACAACGCCCGGCGTCTCCAGCAGCGGCAGAAACCGCCGCTCCGGCACCTGGCAAAACACATACCCGCTAAACAGCGGCAGGTCCACTTCCTTCACCCGGTCCGCCCAGTGGCGCCGCGCCTTGTACATCGGCAGGAAGCGGGAAATGCCCCTCGGATCCAGTGACTGGGCGGTAACCTTTTCGAAATTTGAACGAACACGGACGGCAAACCAGGCCCCCCCGGGATCCATCTGACACCATCAGATTTCCTTCCGTTGCCTGCAAAACGGCAGGCTTCGCCCCCTTCAGTCACAAGTGGGGGGGACCTGTATCCGCTGGGTATGACGTTTGGTTGAGCTACCAGAACCCCGGAACGTAGTGCAAATGTCACTCGAGAAACCCGGTACAAAGCCTTAAGCGGTATTATATGGAGGTATGATTCGCCCTATTCCACTGGCTCGCGCGCTACTCAGTGTAATGGGGGGGGGACTATTGGCTAGGTCACGACTGGCTGACTTACCCGGTGACCACCTTTTCTGCCGCATGGGCTTTTACGAACCAGGCCCGCCAACCATTACATCGGAACCACTTAACCCATTCGGATGGAGTGACTTAGCGGAAAGCAAAGCAGCCGCCGGCGACATCGCGGGAGCCCGGACAGACTTCGCTCGTTCAGTACTTCCAGGACCTAACATCGCACCGATTTTAATGCGGTTTGTAAACTTTGAAGTAGCCAACGGGGAACTGGAGCGGACCGTACCTACTCTGCGGCATATCCTGGAGCTCACTGCGGCGTATGACAACGTAATTTCCCGCTACCTCGCTCGGAGCCGGATCCCGCTCGACCTGATTCTGACAGATGTCATACCGGATCCGGGAAAGGGGTCGGCGGAAGTAGCGGCGGCGCGGGAGAAAGCCATCGCGACGCACGCCGCGCTGCCGGATGGGGACGCGCGGCCTCGCGGGGAGGTGGCGCGCGGATGGGTGGGGTACCTGATTGCCGACCGGCATGCCGATGCCCCCAAAGCCTACGGGGAACTCGCCGGGCGGGGTGGTATCACGCCGGATCTCCGGAACCAGTGGATCGAGTACCTGGTGGCCGTTCGTAAGGAGTACCAAACGGCGCTCGACGCCTGGGCCGACGCCCAGGCGGAGGAGGGCTACCCGGCCCG
>CAMATG010000373.1 GCA_945860645.1 Candidatus Sulfopaludibacter sp. SbA3
TCGACGACGAGCCTGTTAACTTACCAACTCAAACCCAAAGAAAGGAGCCCCACTCACCATCACTCCGCTTCAGGCTCATCCTTCAATGAGAAAATGCTCTTGAAACTGCAACGCTGCGTCCCCTTCACCACCATCCGTCCCGAAAGAAATATTGAAGCCGCCGCGAATCCTGTGCGCATCCACACCAATAGAAGCCTGTGCGAAACGAAATCTGCAACGAAGTCGCCGACGCCCTCGAGTCCACCAAGACCGAAAATGGCGTCGATTTCCTCTCTCTCGTCGAAAAATCCGCTGTTCTTCTCGTATTCCTCCGCCACGCCGGGTGTACATTCTGCCGCGAATCACTCAGTGACATCGCCCGCAACCGCGCCGAAATCGAACGTTCCGGAACCCGTATCGTCCTTGTCCACATGGGTGACCGCAAAGAGATGTGCCAACTGATCGAACGCTACGGCCTCTCCACCGTCGATCGCATCTGCGATCTCGACCGCCGCCTCTACGCCTCCTTCGGTCTGAAAAACGGAAAACTCTGGCAGCTCTTCGGCCCCAAAGCCTGGTGGCGCGTCCTCGTCGCCGGCTTCCTCCGCGGCCACGGCGTCTGGTTCCCCACCGAATCCATGCGCCAAATGCCCGGCGTCTTCTTCATCCAGCAAGGCGAGTTGACGAAGAGCTTCCGGCACCGCAGTATCGCCGACCGCCCGTCCTACATGGAACTCGTTCAAACCGGCTCCAACAACTAAACTAAGGGCAGCCCATGCGCGCCCTGCGCCCTAGCCCTTCCCGCCCAGGAAATCGAATGGGACCGTGCCTACGGCGCCCCCCGCTACGCCTGCCGCGCCGACACTGCGGCGATCGACGCCACCGGCGACTGGCAAACCGCTGACCGCCCTCTACCGCGTCAACGGCGCCATCGGCGATCTCAAATTCACCCGCGAGATCCCACAACCCGGCCCCACCGACAATTGGTCCATCACCCAGCACCTTCTCCCCACTGGCGACACTGTCTCCCTCCTCGCGAGTGACGCCAACCACGCCGTCACACTCTCCGCCTACAACGCCGCAAACCAGCCCCGATGGAAAACCGCCACCCCGCTCACCGCCCCCGCCGGCCGGTTGAATTCCCTCCACGCCCCGCCAACCCGAAGGTCTCGCGGTCACCGGCAACTCCGTCTATCTGCTCTACGATCTTGCCGGTGATTCCGCCTTTCACGTCATGAAACTAAGAGTTCAATAATCACCGCAAAAGCAGAAGGGCCGTCCACCCGAACAGCCCTCCGCGAGCACGACACCTGAAAGACCCGCACAACCACTCCGCGGAAGGCCCCGCGGCTAGCGGCGCGGCTAGCGGTGGTTAGTAGCTGAGCTTTAAGGCCAACTGCACCTGCCGCTGCCCGCTCGCCGCCGTGATGACGCCGAACGCTCCCGGCGCCGTCACCGTCGTTCCCGGTGAATTCCACGTCGGCGAATTCGTGAAGTTGAACGCCTCCGCCCGGAGCTGAATGTTGAATCGCTCCGTAGCCCGGAAGTCCTTGAACAACGAGAAATCAATCCCGTGCGTCCCAGGACTTCGCAAATTTGGCGACATCCGGCCCGTATTTCCAAACGTGAAAATCGGAGCCTGGCTGAACACCGACGGATCAAAATAGGCGTTCAACCGCGAAGAAATTGCGCCCGTCTTCAAGCCGCTCTGCCCGTTGTTATTCGGCCGCTGCCCCGGCGAGCCGATGTTCGTGTTGTTCCCGCCATTGGAAATCTGTAGCGGCGTCCCCTTGGCAAACGTCGCAATCCCGTTCACCTGCCACCCGCCCAACACCAGTTCCGCCGGCTTCCCCATGTTCAGAAAGTACTTCCGCCCCTTCCCGAACGGGAGTTGATAGTTCGAGCTAATCACCAGCCGTCGCGACTGGTCCTGCGCCGACACTGCCTTCTCCGCCGGCCGGTTGTAGAAGTCCTGCTTCGTACCCGCCGCCCCCAGGAACGTCACCACCTGCGACACATCGTCAATCAGCTTCGACCCCGTAAAGCTGATCAACATCAACAGCCCCTGCGAATCAAACCGCTTCTCCGCCTCCAGCGTGAACGAGTGGTACACCGAATTCCCCTGCGGCTTCCGGAACCCGTTCAAACTCGTGTACTGCGGATACGGACTCAATAACTGCCGCCGCAACACCGTCGGCTGGCTCAGCGTCGACGTCGGATTCGTCACCACCCCGAAAAACGGATTCGGCACCGATTGCGTCAACTGCGTCCCCAGCGCGAAAAAGCTCGCCGGCAACTGGTTGTACGTCATGCTGCTCTCCCCGTCGATCAGGTGCTGCCCCTTGCTGCCCAGATAGCCTGTCGTCACCACCCAGCCGCCCTTCACCTCCTGCTGGATGTTCAAGTTCCACTGCTGCACCACCGGATTGCGCGAGTCAATAAAGAAGCTGTCGCCAATGCCCAACCCCAGGTCCGTCCGCGCCCCCGATTGCAATCCCTCTACCGATCCCAACGGCAGGTTGAACCCCGCCGGGAACGGGTTGCGCAAGTAGTTCTGCACCGTCCGCCCGTTGTCGATGGAGACGATCATGTTCGACGTACTCTGGAATCCGGCCACCCCGCCCGAACCCGATGTCCCCGCCGCCTGCATCACCGAAGGCGAGTACAAAATCCCATACGCCCCCCGCACCACCGTCTTCGGCAGTACATGGTACGCCCACCCGAACCGCGGGCCCCAGTTGTTCAAATCCGTCGGCACCTGGCGCCGGTTCCCCGGCCCCGTGAACTTCATCGCCCCCACCAGCTTCTCGTACCCCGGCACCCTCCCCGCAATCGGCGACGGCGCGTCCAGGTCGAAATAGCTCAGCCGGTTGTAACGCTCCGTCCTCGGAATGTCGACGTCGTAGCGCAGCCCGATGTTGAACGTCAGCTTGCGCGCTACCTTCCAGTCGTCCTGGAAGTAGAACCCCGTATCGGCCGACGCCGTCGCCGCGTCAAAACTGTGGCTGATCGATCCGCCGCCCGGAATGCCCAACAGCGCCGTCGCCAGCCCATTGCCCTCCGTGATCACCGCGGCGGCGCCAACCACCCGCTGCGTGTAGTTCGCCGCAAAACTGTACTGCCCCGCCGGCTGTCCCAACTGCGTGAAGTTCAAAAAGTTCTTCCGCCACTGGCCGCCAAACTTCAACGTGTGCTTCGCCAAAACCTTCGTCAGATCCCCGCGCAGAATATGCGACATCGGCCGGTTCAACAGCGTCGTAAAAGTCGCCTGTCCCAGATTCGAAAGGTTCGTGTTCCCGCCAAAACTGATGTTCGGAAACTCCTTGTTCTGCACCGCCACCAGATTGCTGTAGTAAGAAGGAAAGCCCAGCGTCGCCGTGTCCAGTCCCTGCGAGAATGGATACCGCACACCCGTCGTCCGGGCAAAGCCATAGTTGAAGCTGAAGATCGTCGTCGGCGAAAAGGTGTAGACGCTGTTGAACGTCACATTGTACTGGTTGCTCACGTTCTGCCCATCGCCAATCGACGTGCCCTGTGTGCCAAACCCGTTCAGCGGAACGTTCAATCCCCGGCCATGCGACCCCCGCGCAAACACGCGCCACTTCGCCGAAAAGTTGTGGTCGATGCGCGAGTCGAACTTATCGTCCTGGCTCGCCGCCTTGCCCGATGCAAAGTAGTTGTTCTGCTGCGTAAACGCATTCGTCGGCACCGCGTTCGGCTTCGGATAAAACTTCAGCAGGTTCACCATGATCGGGTCGAACCGCGTCGATGGAATCCGGTTCCCCGGGAACGCCGTCCGCGTGTTGTCCGCCGCCACCGTCAACGGATCATACAGCGTGATCGCCGCCCCGTTGCCATTCCGCAAGTTCGAGAAATCCCCCGCCATCCACTCCGGCAGCGGTACCGACGCCTGGCTCTGCGACGCCGATCGCGACCGCGTGCTCTGTTCGCTAAAAAAGAAGAACGTCCGGTTCTTGCCGTCGTAGACTTTCGGAATCGTCACCGGTCCCCCCACCGTGAACCCATACTGGTTGCGCTGGAATGCCGCCAGCTTCACACCGTTCCGGTTGTTCAGCCACGTGTTGGTATCCAGCTTGGTGTTCCGCAAAAAGTCGTACGCCGAAAAATGAAAGGTGTTCGAACCGCCCCGCGTCGCCACGTTGATCACCCCGCCACCGGTGCGCCCATATTCGGCCGCCAGCGCGTTCGTAATTACCGAAAACTCGGCCACCGAATCCTGAATCGGCGTGTACCCCGTCGACAGGTTCGAAACGTTGTTCTCCGGTAGAATCACCGACGTGCCATCGATTGTGATTTCATTGGTGGCGTTTCGCCCGCCCGAAATCCACGGCGTCGATCCGCCCCCGCCCGGCGTCACGCCCGGCGTCAGCGTCGCCAGCGAAAACGGGTTCCGCCCGTTCAGCGGCAGATCCAGAATCTGCTTGCTCGTCACCACCGTCGATATCGACGAGGTTTCCGTCGAAAGCTGCGCGGCGTTCGCCGAGACCTCCACGGTGGTCGCCGTATCGCCAATCTTCAATTCAATCTCCAGCGTCACCGTCTGCTGCACATTGATCGTCAGGTTGCTCTGCACATACTTGCCGAACCCGGCCTTCTCCACCGTCACCCGATAGGCTCCCGGCAGCACGAAGCCATTAAAGAAGCGGCCCTCCGAATTCGTCGGCCCTTCCTGCTTCACGCCGGTCGCCTGGTTCTGAATGGTCACCTTCGCGCCGGGGATCGATGCGCCGGATGGGTCGTTCACCCGTCCGTTCAAAACACCGGTCGCCGTCTGGGCGAACACCGCCGCGCAACAAAGCGCGATAAGTAAAAAATGTCGGGTCATGGACAAAGGCCTCCTGAATCTCCGTAAGCATATGCGAAACACGAAGGGGTTCAGTAAGGGTTATACCGTGAAATCACCGTGTAGCTGCTTTAAATTCACAACTTGCAAAGCCGTCAGGAAAGAAGCTACCAATAGCAGACTGCCATTGCCATATCTCAACTGGCCCCACCCCCAATCAAGTGGTGGCGGAACTCGAGCGGATCTGTGCCAGCCCCGCCTTCCAAGGCAGCAAAAGCTCCCGTCGGTTCCTGGAACGCGTCTGACTCCGCGCCCTCGTCGACGACGTCGGCTCGCTCAAACAGCGCTCCCTCGCAATGGATGTCTTCGGCCGCTCGGCCTCCTCGGACAGGAGCGACGACACCATCGTCCGCGTCGGCGCCCGCGAAGTCCGCAAACGCCTCGTCCAGTACTACGCCTCGCCGGAGGCGCGCGGCGCAGCCGTGGTCATCGACTTGCCCGCCGGCTCCTACGTCCCCGAGTTCCGCTATCCGTCCGCCGTGGCGCCATCCGCGCCCACGCCAGCCTCGCCGCCCGACCGGTGCTGACGCGTCAGCGCCGCAACGCCGTTCGATCAATTCTGGGCGCCCGTCTTCGCCGCCAAGGATCCGCTCATCGTCGGCATCAGCCACCCCATCGTCCACCACGCCTCCACCCGTGCCCACCGGTTGACCGACGAACGGCTCGGTCCGCAAACCACACCGGAGCAGCGCCCCATCGACGTCGCCCCGAACCAGCTCGACGGCAGCGATCTCATCCCCGTCCGCAACCAGTACATCGGCTTCGGCGACATGATCGTGACCACCGAAATCGCCTCCATGCTCGCCCGCCACGGCCAAAGTATGCGCATCCGCTGGGCCAACAGCCTGCCCTTCGCCGACCTCCGCCAGGCGCGCACTTTGCTCGTCGGCGCCGTGACGAATCGCTGGACCATCGAGATGAGCCAGCGCTGGCGCTTCCAGTTCCGCCGCGGCGCCGATCGCAAGCACTCCATCGTCGACACCGCCGGCGCCGCCGAGTGGCGCGCCACCGCCAAAGACGATGGCTCCACCGGCGACGACTACATCCTCCTCTGCCGCGTCCGCGATACCGCCGCCGGGCGAGTGCTCTCCGATCCGGCCCAGTTGGACGCCGTCCTCGAAAAAGTCACGCCCAAATGGGAGGCCCGGAACCTGCAAGTGGTGCTGCAGGTGAAGGTCATCGGCAACACCCCCGGCCAGCCCGCCGTCGTCGCCACCCACGTCTGGTAGCCGCCTACTCCAGCGGATTACAAACCCCGGCCGGGACGCTCCCCGCTTCGGTCTAGCAGATATTGTTCACGTTCCACGTGTTCCCCGAGCCGTCGGAGAGGTCGGTCAGTTCGGTCGTGTTAAAGCGCACCGTGTTCAGCACCGCCTTGTTCTGCGACGGCTTGTTGAACACCCGAATCCCATAGCCGTGATTGTTGCTGATGGAGTTGCTGACGATCCCATTCCGCGAAATCTCGTTATCGCTCGCACCGTACAGGAGCATGCCGAACACCGCGCCAACGGAGAAGCCCGTTTATGCCGGCGCCGT
>CAMATG010000374.1 GCA_945860645.1 Candidatus Sulfopaludibacter sp. SbA3
ATGACGCCCACCGGGATACAGCGTCTTCCGGGCGGCACACCGGCAACATCCGTAACCCTTTGAACCTGCGTTTTGGCCAGGGGCTTGCAAAGGGTAATATAGGAGAAGATATGTCGCATCGCGTCCTTTTGCTCTGTGTAGCCGCCGGCACCCTGTTGACCGCCGCTGAACCCATCGTCATCGAACAGATTGTGGCGAAGGTGAATGGCGAGATCATCACTCGTTCGGAACTTCTGCGTTTGAAGAAGACCATGACGGACGAGCTGAAACAGCGCGGTGCCAAACCGGCGGAGATCGAATCCGCGGTTAAGGAACGCGAGAAGGATTTTCTGCGCGAGAAGATCGACTCGATGTTGCTGGTGCAGAAGGGGCGCGACCTGAGCATCAACCTGGACACGGACGTCTCCAAGTACATCGCGAATTTGCAGAAGCAGTCCGGGATTGTGGACGCCGATAAGTTCCAGGGCTACATCCGGGAAAACACCGGGATGAGCTACGAGGACTACCGGGCCGAGATCAAGAACAGCATGCTGACGCGGCGTGTGATCGGCCAGGAAGTGAGCTCGAAGATCGTCATCCCGAAAACGGAAGTCCGCAAGTACTACGACGAACACAAGAACGAATTCCAGCGCGAGGAACGCATCTTCCTGCGCGAAATTTTCCTTTCGATCGACGGCAAGTCGGACGCTGAAAAGGCGGCGGTGGAGAAGAAGGCGAAAGACCTTGTGGCGCGGGCGCGCAAGGGCGAGAAGTTCAACGATTTGGCGCGCGATAACTCCGACGCCGAGTCGGCGAAGAACGAAGGCGAACTGCCGCCGTCGAAGAAGGGCGAACTGCGCAAGGAATTGGAAGAGAAAGTGTGGGCGGCGAAGCGCAACGAGATCTTGGACCCGGTGCAGTTCCCCAACGGCTGGTTGATTTTGAAGGTGGAAGAGCAGCACCAGGCGGGGTTGGCGGCGTTTGAAGAAGTGGAAGGCGAAGTGATGAACAAGCTTTTCGAGCCGCGTATGCAGCCGGCGGTGCGTGAATACCTGACGAAACTGCGCAGCGAAGCGTTTTTGGAAATCCGCGACGGGTATATGGATTCGGCCGCGGCGGCGGGGAAATCGACGAAGTGGAGCGACCCGGCGCAGTTGAAGCCGGAGACGGTTACGCGCGCCGAAGTGGCCAGCCAGAAGCGCCGGAAGAAGCTGTTGTTCGTCCCGGTTCCCGGAACCTCGACCGGCAACATCTCCACTTCGAAGTCCTAGCCTGCTAACCTGAAATCCGATCCCATCGGATGAAAATATTCGCGAACGCACTCGAACCCAACCAGCAGGTCCAGACCACCTTCCTGGTTTTGAACAAAGATGTCCGTCAGAAAAAGACGGGCGAGCCCTATCTGTCGCTGGTCCTTGGCGACAAGACCGGCGACATTGACGCCAAGATGTGGGACGGGGTGGCCGACATTGTCGACACCTTCGAACGCAACGACTACGTCAAGGTTCGCGGCCAGGCCACGGTCTACCAGAACAAGCTGCAGTTGCGCGTCGACCGGCTGCAGCGCGCCGATGAGCGCGAGATTGAACCGGCGGACTACTTCCCTGCCTCCAAGCGCGATCGCGACGAGATGTATGCCGAGTTGATGGGCTACATCGAGACGATGCGGAATCCGCATTTGAAGGCGTTGTTGGAGGCCTTCTTTGCCGACCCGGAGATTGCGCGGCGGTATAAGACAGCGCCGGCGGCGAAGTCGATTCACCATGCCTGGATTGGCGGGTTGATTGAACACGTGCTGTCGTTGATGACGCTGGCGCGGTTCACGGCGCGGCACTATCCGGAGGTGGATGAAGATCTGCTTCTGACCGGCGTGGTGCTGCACGATATCGGCAAGATTTATGAGTTGACCTACGACCGCGGGTTTGGGTATTCCGACGAAGGGCAATTGATCGGCCATATCGTGATCGCGCTGCGGATGATCGATGAGAAGGCGCGGCAGATTCCCGGGTTCCCGCCGAAGATGAAGCTGCTGGTGGAGCATCTGGTGGCGAGCCATCACGGGGAGTTGGAGTACGGGTCGCCAAAGGTGCCGTGCTTCCTGGAGGCGATGCTGCTGCACCATCTGGACAATTTGGATTCCAAGATGGAGACGGTGCGGACGATTGTGGCGCGCGATGCCATGTTGGAGGGAAACTTCACGGGGTACGCGCCTTCGCTGGAGCGAAGCCTTTTGAAGAAAGACCGGTTCCTGGCTGAGGAACAGGTTGTGCCACCGGCTCCGAAGGCGGCGCCGCCGAAGACGGGCAAGAGCGGGGTACCGACGACGGGGTCGTTGTTCGGGGATAAACTGATCTCCGCCCTGGGCGACGAGAAGTAGACGCATGGCCCGACGCGCAGGCTCATCTCCGCTTCCGCCGCCGCTGGAGATGGCCTGCCTGGGCGTGTTGTGGGTGCGCGGGGAAGGCACGGTGCGGGACGTGGCTGCGGCGTTGGCGCCGCGGCATTCGTTTGCCTATACAACCGTCATGACGCTACTGGAGCGGCTGGTACGGCGAGGGCAGTTGAGCCGGCGAAAACAGGGGCGGAGCTTCGTTTACACGCCGGCACAGGACCCGGAGGAGTTGCGGGCGGTTGCGGTCGAGGAGTTTGTGCGGAGTTACTTCGGCGGGTCGCGGGATGAGTTGCGTCGATGGCTGGATGGTACGCCTAGAAAAGAAGCCTTAGAGCCGAGTGGGTCAAATGACCCTATCGACACGGCGCTCCTTTAAACCGGACCCGCGCATCTCCTTTTGTTTGTTACAGATCCGTTTTTTCATAGATTTAGCTTCCAAAAGCCGTAGATTAACTCCATTAAAATCAAGCAGATAGCGCTTGCAGTGCATACCCCCCCGTGCATAGAATGAAGGTGCACAGGTGTCTCTTACCCTATGAGAAAACTGAATCTACTTACTATCCTCACCGCGATGCTGGCCGTTACGGCCGCTGCGCAAACCATTACCGGTGCGTTCACTGGAACGCTCTCCGACCAATCCGGCGCCGTAGTTCCGAACGCCAAAGTGACGGCAACCAACACCGGCACGAACGTGACCTACTCCGCGACGAGCAATGACGCGGGCGTCTACAATTTGCTGTTCCTGCCCGTTGGCAACTACAGCATGACGGCGGAAGTGAAGGGCTTTAAGAAGTCCAACACCGGCCCGTTCGGCCTGCAGGTGAATCAGACGGCGCGCGTCGACTTCAAGTTGGAAGTCGGCGAAACCAGCCAGTCGGTCGAAGTGACGACGGCGGCGCCGGTGCTGCAGACCGAATCGACGCAGACCGGTGAATCGCTGCAAGCGAAACAGTTGACCGAATTGCCGCTCAAGGGCCGCAATTTTGTGTCGCTGACGCTGCTGGTTCCGGGTGCCGTGTCGCCGAATCCGGAAGGGATGAATAGCCGCTTCGGCGCGCGTCCCTATGTGAACGGCAACCGGGAACAGACCAACAACTTCATGCTCGACGGCGTGGACGTGAACGACTCGATCGACAACCGCGTGGGTTATTCGCCGAACGTGGACGCGCTCGAGGAAGTGAAAGTCCTGACCGGCAACGCCGCGGCCGACTACGGCAACTCCGGCGGCGCGACCGTCATGATGTCGATCAAGAGCGGCAC
This sequence comes from Candidatus Sulfopaludibacter sp. SbA3, assembly GCA_945860645.1. Taxonomy (GTDB): domain Bacteria; phylum Acidobacteriota; class Terriglobia; order Bryobacterales; family Bryobacteraceae. The sequence goes on from CAMATG010000374.1 coordinate 3,632, forward strand.
GAACAAGTTCCACGGGAACGTGTTTGAGTTTCTCCAGAATAACAAGCTGAACGCCAATGGTTACTTCCGGAACCGGAACGCGAACACGGCGGTCCGTACTGGATTCAAGCGCAACATTTTCGGCGGCACCCTGGGCGGACCGATCAAGAAGAACAAAATGTTTTTCTTCGTCGATTACGAAGGCACATTGCAGCGCGCGGACGGGCCGGCATCGGCCAGTCTGGCCCCGCAGGCGTGGCGGAACGGCGACCTGAGCCAGTTCCCGAATGCCCAGATCACCGATCCGACGAACGGGCAGCCTTTCGCGGGTAAACAGATTCCCGTTTCCCGGTTCAACCCGGTGGCTCGTTTTCTGTTTGCCAACCCGTCCATTTATCCGCTGCCGACGCAGGCCGGCGCCGGCCCGCTGGGCATCACCGGAAACTACGCAAGCGGTACGGCATCGAAGCTGAACAATCATCAGGCGGACGCCAAGGTTGACTACCGTCCCTCCGACAAGGACGCCTTGATGGCGCGCTGGTCGGTCGGCCGTTATGAATCGATCGGCAGCCGCGCGGTGTTGCCCACGAGCATGACGAGCGGCCAGGAAGGCCCGACCTCTTCGTGGGTCGCCAACTGGAACCGTACCGTTTCGTCTTCGATCGTCAACGAAGCGCGCTTCTCCTTCTCGCGCATCCAGATCGACGACACCGCCATCGATTGGAGCGGACAACTGGGCGCCGACGGCAACCAGAAGTTCGGCATCCCCGGTGGGCAGCCGATCCCTGGCCTTAGCGGCGTTGGATTGGGCGGCGGGCTGACCGGCATCGGGTCGGGCGCCAGCATCTCCAATACGGTCGACAAGAAGTTCATCATCTATGACAACCTCACCTGGCAGAAGGGCAAGCACCTGATGAAGATGGGGACCCAGTTGATGAAGTACAACCAGGACCGTTACTACGCCGGCAACAACGGCGCACTCGGCCTGTTCCGCTACACGGGAACCTATACGGGGCTGGACTTCGCCGACTTCCTGACGGACTCGCTGAATAGCAAGGGCCGTGGGGCAGTGGCCGATCCGTGGGGCCACCGGTTCTGGCGGACCGCCCTGTTCTTCCAGGATGACTTCAAAGTCTCCCGGAGCTTCACGCTGAACATCGGCATGCGCTGGGAGTACATGCAGCCCATCTACGAGAAGGACAACCGCCAGATCAACATCGACACCTTCGCAGGTACCTTGGTAAAGACCGGTGGCGAATATGGCAACGCTCTTTACAACGGCTACAAGAAGCAGTACATGCCGCGTATCGGCTTCGCCTGGACGCCCAATTCGTTCAACAACAAGCTCGTCATTCGCGGTGGCTACGCCTACCAGAGTTTCATGGAAGGCACCGGCGCCAACCTGCGCCTGCCGCTGAACCCGCCCTTCTTCGTGGAGACGGACTTCAGCTATGACCCGCGCACGCCTGGTTCGATCCGCACCGGCTTCTCCGATGTGGTGACCGCGAACATCTCCTTCGACATGCCTCGCCCCGCCTCTGCCGGTGTTGTGCCGCAGCTCCAGGGCCGCGCCTGGGACTTGAACCTCCGTCCCCAGACCACGGGCCAGATCAACTTCACCGCCGAATATCAGTTCGACAACTCCACCTCCCTGCAGGCTGGCTATGTTGGACAGAAGGGCACCCACCTGGTCGCCCCGGTGGAAGCCAACCAGCCGCTGCCTGGCGTCGGTCCGTTCTCCACCTGGACGAACCTGAACCTGCGCCGTCCGCTGATCAACAAACTGCCGAACGTCGGCAACATCGCCCGCACCGAAGCGTCCGCCACCATGGACTACCATTCGTTGCAGATGGTGGGCCGCCGCAAGTTCGCCGCCGGGTTTGACTTCCTGGCGTCGTACACCTTCGGCAAGACCCTGACCGACAACCTGGGCTACTATGGCTCGGGCAACACGCAGGGCGAAGGCGCCTACTGGCAGAATGCGTATGACCGCAAGGCCAACCGTGGCCCGGCGTTCTTCGACATCCGCAGCAACTTCACCGTTGCCGGCTCCTGGTTCGTCCCGGTCGGCAAGGGCAAGCAGTTCGGTAGTGGCATGAGCAAGGTCGCCGACATGATCGTCGGCGGCTGGAACCTGAACTACTCCGTGGCTGCTCGCACCGGCGTGCCGATCACCGTTCGCGCCAATGACCTGACGGGTCAGGCTGTCCGCGGCAACGTCCGCGCCAACCGGTATCGCAGCCTCACCATCAACGAAAGCGCCCGCAACGTGGACAACTGGTTCGGTATTCCCACCGACACCGCTGCCCGCGGCGCATTCTTCTGCGCGGCTGGCGTCGACAACGGCACCTGCGCCTATGGCCAGCCCGGCCAGGGTTTCTTCGGCAACTCCGGCATCGGAACCGAACGCGGCCCCGGCTTCTTCAGCTCCGACATGTCGATCGGCAAGCGTTTCAATGTGAGCGAGTCGAACTACATCGACTTCCGCATGGAACTCTTCAATGCCTTCAACAACGTGAGCTGGGCGCCTCCGGGAGCCAACGTCGGTGCGCCGGCCGCCTTCGGCGTCGTCGGCGGCCAGGTTCAGGCTCCGCGTAACATCCAGTTCGGTCTGAAGTACTTCTTCTAGACTGCACGGAAACGTACAATAGAAAGGGCAGGCCAACCGGCCTGCCCTTTTCCTTTTGCCGCCCATGAAAAAGAAAATCCTGCTGACGATCCCCCTGCTCGCCATCGC
>CAMATG010000375.1 GCA_945860645.1 Candidatus Sulfopaludibacter sp. SbA3
GGTCACCGCGTCAACCTCATCAGCCGCGAAGGCCTCACCTCCACAGTCACCGGTACGGGCGTGAACTCCTGCTGCACCGACGGCCCCGCCGCCACCGGCCGCGTCGCCTTCCCCGCCGGACTCGCCCTCGCTCCCGATGGCGCTCTCCTCATCGCCGATTCCAATAGCCACAAGGTGCGCCGCGTCGCTAATGGCCAAATATCCTCCATCGCCGGCACCACCTTCGTCAGCGGCTCCGCCGGCGACGGCGGCCCCGCCCTCAATGCCCAGCTCAATCAACCCTGGGGCATCGTCGCCGACGCCGCCGGCAACATCTACGTCTCCGAACGCTCCGGCCACCGCGTCCGCCGCATCGATCCCCGCGGCACCATCACCACCTACGCCGGTAACGGCCTCGCCGCCTACTCCGGCGATGGCGGCAGAGCCACCGAAGCCAGCCTCAATGGCCCCTCCGGCCTCGCCTTCAACACCGCCGGCGAACTCCTCATCGCCGATTACGCCAACCATCGCATCCGCGCCGTCTCCGCCAACGGCAACATCCGCACCATCGCCGGCACCGGCGTCAACGCCAATAATGGCGAGGGCCTACCGGCGACCGAAGCTGGCGTCCGCTTCCCCTTCGGCCTCGCCGCCGACAAGAACGGCAATATCTACGTTACCTCTGACGGTACCGGCTATATCCGCCGCATCGACCCCAACGGCGTCATCGCCCTCTTCGCCGGCGTCTTCCTCTACGGCTACGCAGGCGACGGCGGTTCCCCCCTCGCCGCCTCCTTCTCCCGGCCCTTCAACGTCGCCACCGACGACGCAGGCAACGTCTACATCGCCGACACCCAGAACAATCGCATCCGCGTCGTCCGCAACGTCAACCTCACCACCACCCTCGCCCCTTCTCCCGTCAACATCACCGCCGTCACCGGCAGCGCCACCGCCAGCCCAGCCCGCGTCACCCTCTCCAGTGCGGTCAGCGGCCTGCCATTCGCCACTGCTGTCACGTACGGCCAATCGCCCGGCAACTGGCTAACGATCACCTCTTCCAGTGACACCGCCCCAGCCACACTCACCCTCAACGCCAACGCCAGCAGCCTCGCCGCCGGGCGTTATACCGCCACCATCAATGTCACCACCAACCCCGCCAGCGCCGTCAACCCGGTTACAGTCAACCTCACCGTCACCGACGCCCCGGCCCGCCTTCGCCTCTCCACCGAATCCATCTCCTTCAGCCGCGCCGAAGCCAGCCCAGCCGAAACCAGCGTACTCGAAGTGCGCAACGATGGCGGCGGACTGCTCAGTTACTCCGTCGCCACCATCGGCGCCTGGCTCAGAGCCACCCCAGCCTCCGGTGCGCTAAGGGCCGGAGAAGTTGGCGCCGTTAACATCACCGCGGACCCCGCCAACCTCAAAGCCGGCACCTATCTCGGCTCGGTCGCCGTCGTCGTCGGCACCGCCCGTACCGTCGTCCCCGTTACCCTCACCGTGCGCGGCGGCCGCCGGACCATTCTTGTCTCCCAGTCCGGCCTCACCTTCACCGCCGTCGCCGCCGGCGGCGCGCCCACGCCCCAGAAGTTCGGCATCTTGAACGTCGGCACCGGCGTCCTCAATTGGCGCGCCGCCGCCAAGACCCGCTTCGTCACCCTCACCCCCGCCAGCGGCGCTGTCGTCGAACCCTGGCTCGAAGTCGATGAGGTGACGGTCTCCATCAACCCCACCGGCCTCGCGCCCGGCCAGTACTACGACCAGATCGAGGTCACCGGCGACGCCGACAACTCCCCCCAACTCGTCACCGTTCTGGTGAACGTACTGCCCGAAGGCTCCAACCCCGGTCCCGACGTCACCCCCACCGGCATGATCTTCATCAGTAAACAGGGCGAAAACCCGGGTTCCCAATCGGTCGTCTTCAACCACCTCGGCAAAGGCGCGGTGACATATGATTCTTCCCGCCTCGGCTCCTGGTACGAAACCGCCCCCGGCTTTGGCCGCGCCCAGGCCAACGCGCCCGGCAACATCGTCATTGCCCCGTCGCTGGCCACCTTGACGCCCGGCGTGCGCCGCGGCGTCGTCACCTTCCAGGTGCAGGAGGATGGCAGCGTCCGCACCGTCAATCTCCTTAGCGTCGTCGCCCCGCCAGACGCTGGTGATAAGTCGGAGCGCTCCGCCGCCAACTGCGCCGCGCCCACGCTCCGCGTCGAATCCACCGGCCTGCGCGATGCCTTCTCGGTCCGCGTCGGCGAAGCCGTAACGGTCGAAGTAAAGGCCGCCGACGAGTGCGGTAACCTGCTGACGCCCTTGGCCGGCGGCAGCGGCGCGCAAGTCATCGCCCGGCCCGAAAACGGCGATCCGCAGGTCGTCCTCGCCCACGTCGGCAACGGCGTCTGGCGCGGCACCTGGCGCCCCGTCCGCGCCACAACCAATACCCGTCTAACGATCATCGCCATCTTCCTCGGTACATCCGCCGACGTCATCGCCGGCCGCTCCCAGGCCGGTAAAGTGGAACTGAGCGGCGCCGTCCTCGCCCAAGGCGCCACCAGCGCCCCGCTGCTGACCGCCGGCGGCGTCGTCCACGCCGCCAGCTTGGAGAGCGGTGTGCCAATCGCTCCCGGCAGTCTCATCACCCTCTTCGGAGCCCGCCTGTCGGACTCGACCGGCCTCGCCGGCGGCCTCCCCCTCCCGTCCACCTTGAACGGAACCGAAGTCCGCCTGGGCAACCGGCCCCTCCCCCTCCTGTTCACCAGTGACGGCCAGTTGAACGCCCAGGTACCCTACGACCTTCCCGTGGACACCCAGCACCAGATCAGCGTCCGCCGCGGCGATGCCATCGCGGTACCCGAGACATTGCAAGTCGCAGCGGCCCAACCCGGCATCTTCACCAAGGCCCAATCCGGCACCGGCCAGGCGGCCATCGTAAAGCAGGACGGCATCACCCTAGCCGAGCCCGCGACTCCCGCAGTCCGGGGCGAAGTAGTAATCATCTACTGCGCCGGCCTCGGCCCGGTGAGCCCGGCAGTAGAAGCAGGCCGCCCTGCCCCGAGCGCGCCACTCAGTAGCGTGACCAACCCGGTAACGGTGACCATCGGAGGCCAACAAGCCCAAGTGTTGTTTGCAGGCCTGTCACCGGGCTTCAGCGGGCTGTATCAGATCAACGCCTTCGTCCCGGCCAACGCCACTACGGGCGATGCCGTAGAAGTCCTCATCGAATCCGCCGGCCAAAAGAGCCGCCCCGTCACCATCGCCATCCGCTAGGATTACCCCTGGTGCCTGGCTACCGGAATTGCCCGAAATTCAGGGGTTCCCCGATCCACCGCACCGCCTCGGATTTCCCTTGGTACCGTGACACCAGGGAAATCCGTGATTTGGGAATTCACTGGCCAATCTCATCCACCCCGGATTCCCCCGGGAGCCGGGCTACCGGAATTGCCCGAAATTCAGGGGTTCCCCGCTCCACCGCACCGCCTCGGATTTCCCTTGGCACTGTGACACCAGGGAAATCCGTGATTTAGGAATTCCCCGGCCAATCCGATCCACCCCGGATTCCCCCGGGAGCCGGGCTACCGGGATTCCCCCGGGAGCCGGGCTACCGGGAAGATCGGGGATTTAGGAATTGTCGGGGGCGAGGCCGATCGGGTGGGCGGTCACCTGATGGGTCCGGTCTACCAGGCGGGTGACGGGGCCCCAGGGGATCAGCGACTCCCAGCCTCCGGCCTCCCGCTTCTTAAGGTTCTTTAAGATTTTATAGCGCAAAATAGCGTCAAAACCGCGCAAAAAACCGCGATTTTGAGGCAAAAAACCAGCTTTTTGCATCGCTTTTGACAGCGTTTCCGGCTCGAAAAAGCTGATGTGGATCTCCGGAACGGCATAGCCCCAGTCCAAAATCTTCCCCCGCTGCGGCTTGGCGTTCCCCGTCGTCAGGAACAGCACGCCGCCCGGCTTGAGCAGTTTCCGGATCCGCTTCAACACCCCGACCGGGTCATCGACGTGTTCAATCACCTCGATCGCGGTCACCACGTCGCAGGTGCCATCATGGGAGGCGAGATCGGGCTCTCGCATCACCGGGATGCCCTTCGCCCGGGCCTGATCGGCCGCCCAGCCCTCTTCAAAGCCAACAATATCGCAGGCGACCGATTTCTTCACGTGGCGGACCAGTCCGCCGTTGCCGCAGCCGAAATCGAGCCACTTGGTTTGGGGCGACACCTTCGTAAGTTGTTGCACCACCTCGAGAATTCCCTGCCACTCGTGGATTCGGATAGTGCTTTCGGGGTGTTCGAGTTCGAAGACGTAGTCGATCCAGGGATCGGGGCCTTGGCCGCGGTAGTAGGCTTCGTTGTAGATCTGGGCGTAGTCGGTCCAGGGGTTGGCGACGAAGGTAAAGCCGCAACTCTCACATCGTTCAAAACAAAAGAGTTGCTTGTGGTGCGTGCCCATTTTGGAGCCGATCGGCACCGCCTCGGCGCCGCAAATCTTGCAGGTCATCGGCTAGGCGTCCCGGGGAACAACGTAGAATTCCAACGCTTCGGGGACCGGAAGGTTTTGGGGTTCTTTGGCGGCATCGGGGTGGGTGGCGCGGTAGCGCTTCAGTATCGATTGTTGCATGGAATCAACAACTTCCGGATACTTCGCGGCCACGTTGGTGAACTCTCCCGGATCGGCCTTTTTGTTGAATAACTTTATGGTCCGGCCTGGCGTGGGGTTGTCGGTCTCGTAGCCATCGGTGCGCTTGCGTTTGCCGGAGCCGAAGATCAGCTTCCAGTTCGTGTCGGCCGCGAAAACCTCTTCGTTTTCAAGGTATTGGGAGAAGATGCCCTTGCGCGGAGCGGATGGCTTCGCGCCGGTCAGATAGGGTTTGAGCGACTGGCCATGTTGGACGGGGAGCGGGTCGAGGCCCATCAGGTCCGTGATCGTGGCGGGCACGTCGATGTGTTCAGTGAAGTCGTTGATTACAGAGCCTTTGCGGATCTTGCCGGGGTAGCGGACGAGGAGCGGGACGCGCAGCGCGGGTTCGTAGCCGCAGTGTTTTTCGAAACGCCCGTGCTGGCCGAGGCAGTAGCCGTGGTCGGCCATGTAGACGACGCAGGTATTTTCGGCTAACCCTAATGTATCCAGTGCTTTGAGGACGTCGCCGACATTGCGATCGAGGGCTGAGACGGCCGTGTAGTACGACGCGGCGATGCCTTGTTTATCGGCGGGGGAGAGGTCGCGGAAGATCAGCGGGATTTGGCCGGCGTCTTCCGGTCCGACCTTGGGCACGTCGAAGGTTTTGGGGTCGTACTGATCCTTCAAATCGATGGGGAAATCGTAGGGGGAGTGGGGCTCGGGGAACGATACCCAGACAGCTAGGGGTTCGGCGTCATCCTTGTGAAGTTTCAGCCAATCGATGGCGCGATTGGCGGTGAAGGTGCCGCGCATCTCCTCGTAGTACCGGGGAAAGGGGACTTTGTCGGCGTTCAACCAGATGCGAGCTGGGTCCTTGAACGGCTGCCAGCTGGGCTTGCGGGGGACGCCGGCGGGAAGCTCACGCTGAACGGATAGGCCGCTCCACGCCTTTTGGATATCCTGCTCGGTCATCATCTCGTCGAAACCGTAGAGGCCGGGGGCGCTGGGACGATTCAGGTGCATTTTGCCGAACACGGCAGTCCGGTAGCCGGCGCCTTTGAACTGTTTCGGGAGCGTCGGCTTGTTGGGATCGAGCGAGGTCTTGAGCACCGTGACGCCCGCGGCGGAGGGCATCTGGCCGGTCAGGAGCGACTGGCGGGACGGCGTGCAAACGGGCTGGTTGCAGTAGTGCTTCGCGAAGCGGACGCCTTGGCTCGCGAAGTGATCGAGGTTGGGCGTCGACACTTTGCGATTGCCATCGGCGCCGAGGACATAACCGGCATGGTCATCGGCGATGATGAAGACGAAGTTCGGTTTCCGCTTCGGAGCGGCGGCGGCGGCAAGCAGGGCGCGGCGGGAGATCATTCGGCTATGCTACTCCAACCGCGCTTGGAAAGGTCGCGGTAGATGTAATAACCGGCGGCGGCCGAAAGGGCGAGCATGCCGAGACCGAGGCCGGTTTCCTTGAAGAGAACCTTGCCGAGACCGAACAGGGCCATGTAGATCATGACGCAGCCGGCGATCCAGCAGGTAAGGTTATTGAGCCCATCCGCGGCTGGCTTCACGTCGGGGGCGAGTTTGGCGACCGGGCCCCAGCCGTTCCGGGAGGGACGGGTTTTGCGGTAGAAGCTGATGAGGATCTCGTCCTTTTCCGGAGGCGTCAGGAACGTGGCGGCGAGCCAGGCGGCGGTGGTGATGGCGACGGTGATGATCATCAGCCAGGCGAACTGAGTGGGGTCATCGGAATCGAGATGCCAGA
>CAMATG010000376.1 GCA_945860645.1 Candidatus Sulfopaludibacter sp. SbA3
CATCAACACCAAGCTCCAGCGCCTCTCCATCGCACCCTCCCGACAGGCCGACGACGCCACCTTCCTCCGCCGCGCCTTCCTCGACATCATCGGCCTCATCCCCACCTCCGCCGAAGCCCGCGCCTTCCTGAACAGCAAGGATCCTGACAAACGCGCCCAACTCGTCGACGCCCTCCTCCATCGCCCCGAATACGCCGACTACTGGGCCCTCTACTGGGGCGACCACCTCGACAACACCAAACAGCTTCTCTACAACAAAGGCCCCTACGCCTTCACCCGCTGGCTCAACGGTCAGTTCGAACGCAACGTCCCCTACGATCAATTCGTCCGCAACCTCCTCGTCAGCAGCGGCAACATGTACGATCAACCCGCCACCAACTACTACCCGCTGATGAAGAAGGAGCTCGACCTCGCCGAAAAAACCAGCCAGCTCTTCCTCGGCGTCTCCATCGGATGCGCCCGCTGCCACAACCACCCCCTCGAACGCTGGAAGCAGGACGACTTCAACGGCATGGCCGCCTTCTTCTCCCAGGTTCGCTACAAGGGCGGCGGCCCGCGCAATAACGAGCGCGCCCTCTACGTCGATTTCGCCCGCCCGTTCCAGAATCCAGACACCAAAAAGGCCTATCTCCCAAAGCCGCTCAACGGCCCCCACATGCCCACCGAGGGCCTCACCGATCGCCGTGAGCTCCTCGCCAATTGGATCACCGCCAAAGACAATCCCTGGTTCGCCCGCGCCATCGTCAATCGCATGTGGCGCAATTTCATGGGCCGCGGTTTCGTCGAACCCATCGACGATTTCCGCATGACCAACCCGCCCACTAACGAACCCCTCCTCGCCGCCCTCGCCGCCGATTTCGCCGCCAACAACTTCGACCTCCATCACCTCATCCGCCGCATCACCGCTTCCAGCGCCTACCAGCTCTCCAGCGTGCCCAACAAGTCCAACAAACAGGACACCATGGCCTACTCCCGCTACTACCCCAAACGTCTCAGCGCGGAGCCCCTCCTCGACTCCCTCTCCCAGGCCGCCGGCAGCCCCGAACCCTTTCAGTCCATGTACCCCGGCACCCGCGCCACCCAGCTTCCGGAACCAGAAATCGAAAGTTACTTCCTCGAAGTCTTCGACCGTCCCAGCCGCCAGTTGGTCTGCGAACGCAAAAACACGCCGACACTCAATCAGGCCCTCCACATGATCGGCGGCGATACCGCCCACCGCAAATCCAGCGACCCGAAAGGCTTCATCGCCGCCAACCTCAACCGCATCGAAAGCGACAAGGAAATGGTCGAAGAGCTCTACCTCCGCGCCCTCTCCCGCTACCCCGATGCGGAAGAGATCGCCAATGCCCAAAACGCCATCCGCGCCGCCAAGTCCCGCCGGCAAGGCGTCGAGGATGTTCTCTGGTCTTTGATGAACACCAAAGAATTTCTCTACAATCACTAGGAACCCGGAGCAAATCATGGAAATCACCAACCGCACTGATCTGTTTGGCCGCCGCGATTTCCTCCGCATCGGCTCCCTCGGCCTGGGTGCCCTGCGCCTCGGCGCCGCCCCGAAGAAGGAGCTAAGCTGCATCCTCCTCTGGCAGAGCGGCGGCTCCCCGCACATGGACACGTTCGATATGAAGCCGAACGCACCCAAGGACATTCGCGGCGAATTCAACGAAATCGCCTCCAATGTTCCCGGCATCCGCGTCTGCGAGCATCTCCCTAATACCGCCAGAATCATGGACAAAGTCACTGTCCTTCGGTCCATGAAGTCCCGCGAAAACAACCACGAACGCGCCATCAATTACCTCCTCACTGGCTACCTCCCCCTCCCCACCATCGAGTTCGCTTCCATAGGCAGCGTAGTCTCCAAAATGAAGGGCCCGAAGAACGGCATGCCCCCCTACGTCGCCGTTCCCAATACCTTTCCCAGCTATGGTGCCGGCTTCCTCGGTGGCGAATACAACCCGTTCATCTCGGGCGACCCCAACGTCACCGGCTATCGCCAGCGTGACCTCACTTTGCCCACCGACGTCGATTGGACCCGCCTCTCCAGCCGCGCCCATCTCGTCAAGCAAATGGACGCCAAGTTCCGCTCCATCGAAGCCAGCCCGGACTTCGCCGCCCTCGACGAATTCACCAAGAAAGCCTACGATCTCATCCAATCCCCGGCGGCGAAGAAAGCCTTCGATGTCGGCGCCGAACCCGATGCACTCCGCGAACGCTACGGACGCACCCCTGTTGGTCAGGGCGCCCTTCTCGCCCGTCGCCTGGTCGAGTCCGGTGTGCGTTTCGTCACCGTCGCCAAAGGCTGGCTCAACTACGACACCCACGGCGACAACTTCAATATCTGCAAGAAAGCCCTTCTCCCCGAATTCGATAAAGCCTTCGCCACCCTCGTCGCCGACCTGCACGACCGCGGCATGCTCGACACCACTCTGGTCATCGGTATGGGCGAATTCGGGCGAACGCCAAAGATCAACGCCGACGCCGGCCGCGACCATCACAGCAAAGCCTGGTCCGTCGTCTTCGCCGGTGGCGGTACGCAAGGCGGCCGCCTCCTCGGTGCCACCGATGCCACCGCCACGGAGGTAACCGATCTCCCCGTCGAACCGGAGGACCTGATGTACACCCTCTACACCCAATTCGGCATCGACCCCAACCACGAATTCCAAAGCTCCATCGGCCGTCCCGTCCGCGTCGCCAACGGCGGCAAGCTCATCCCAGGTCTATTCTCGTAGCTATCGGCGCCTGCGCCCGTGGTGATGTCTGCAACTCCCGTTCGCCTGCCCACCCCGAACCCCTCGCCCCTAACGCCGCCATCCGCCCGCCTAACCCGACCCTATCGACCGGGGACATGGCGGGCAAAACTCCCAATAAAATTCGGCCCATAACCCAACAACAGCCTTGTCCCCAAAGACGCAACACACCCCGCAGAAGGAACGGAAGACGCAACTCCCCCCAACACCCACGCAGCTCGTGTAGCCCCCAAAAACGCCAAACAGCGCGGGCCATCGCTATACTGATCCAATCCAAACCCGCCATGATCCTTCCCACAAAGTCCCTCGTCCTCGCCCTCGTCCTCATCGGCGCCTTGCCCGCCCAGAATCCCAGAGCCCGCGCCCTCGGCATTCCCTTTGACGGAACACCCGGTCCCAACAACGCCATCACCGACGTCGCCGGCATCGCCGTCGGCCACACAACCATCATCCGTGGCGAAGGCAAACTCATCCCGGGAGAAGGCCCCATTCGCACCGGCGTCACCGCCATCCTCCCCCGCCCGAAAGGCAACTGGGACTTCGTCATGGCCGCGACGTTCAACCAGAACGGCAACGGCGATATGACCGGCGTGAACTGGATCGAAGAGTCCGGCTTCCTCGAAGGGCCCATCCTCCTGTCCGGCACCCACAGCGTCGGCGTCGTCCGCGACGCCGCCATCCACTGGCAAATCGACCAGGGCCGCCAATTCGTCTTCACCTACCCCATCGTCGCCGAAACGTTCGACTCCCTCAACGACGCCAACGGCCAGCACGTCAAACCCGAACACGCCTGGGCCGCGCTCAACGCCGCCAAGCCCGGCCCGGTCGCCGAAGGAGCCGTCGGTGGGGGCACCGGCATGATCTGCAACGGCTTCAAAGGCGGCATCGGCACGTCCTCGCGTATAGTCACCGTCGCCGGCAAGCAATACACCCTCGGCGTCCTCGTCCAGTGCAACTACGGCGGCGATCTCCAGGTCCTCGGCGTCCCCGTCGGCCGCGAAGTAACGGACTTGCGAGCCTGCACCACGCTTCCCCAAACCCGCCCCTGGATGGGCACGCGCCTCCGCCCCTGCCCGGCAAAACAAGCCGCCACCCGCGATGCCGCCGAACAGGCCGCCGAACTCGGTCGCGGCTCCATCGTCGTCGTCGTCGCCACCGACGCGCCTCTGCTATCCCATCAATTGAAGCGCATCGCCCGTCGTGTCGGCATGGGTCTCGGCAAGCTCGGCAGTTGGGCCGGCAACGGCTCGGGCGATCTGTTCCTGGCCCTCTCCACCGCCAACCCCGCAGCAGGCGCCGCCAACGAAGTCACCAAGCTCGAGATGCTCCCCAACAATGTCATCGACCCTCTCTTCCGCGCCACCATCGGCGCCACCGAAGAAGCCGTCGTCAACGCCATGCTCGCCGCCCCCGCCGTCTCCACCGGCGTCGATGGCATCCATATCTTCGGCCTCCCCGGCCCCCGCCTCGTTGAGGTGCTGAAGAAGTACGGCCGCATGCGTTAGCGGAGGATCTTCAGGTCCTGCCCGGCGTAGGCGTCCAACCCCTTATCGGTCGTTAACAGAACCAACTCCTCCGCAATCGCCGTCGCAATGATCGCCCGGTCAAACGGATCCGCATGGTGTGGCTCCAGTCGCTGAATGGCCGCCACGTGCTCCGGCCGAAACAGCATCGGCCGCAGTCCCAGGGATTCCAGCGTCACCGGCCACCATTCCTGAAGGTTCACCGCGTCCAGGTTTCCTCGCATGTTCTTGATCGTTACCTCCCAGTAGGAGACAACACTCAAATAGGCAGGCCCGGTCTCAACCGCTTTCCGAATGCCCGCAGATAAACGCTGTGGCTCCAGCACCCCCAGCAGCGCTACGTTCGTGTCTAAATCGGGCTTGCATCACCAGCTTGGATGGAAGCGATGAACGCTGCCAGCGTGACGGCAGCAGTGATGACGTGCTTCTCTTTTGCTTCGGTCCAGAGACGGGTCCAGAAACCCATCGTATCCTTCATTTTCGTATTGAATGTGCGGTAGTCGATGCTGGTGTTGGAAAGCGACGGGATGTCACGATGAGTGCCGTCTTTGCGGATGAGGGTTGCGCCAAGGTTGGCGGTCAGGCCGAGATTCTGTTTGAACATTTTGCTCCTGCCTGAAGCGTCAGGCGTACTTGGAGTATTTAGCGGACGTATCGCATGCTATTCGCTCTTGAGTGTTTGGGCTCACCATTCAAGCGTTCAATTGCCTGCCTATGCTATGCTCTCGTCACTGAAAATGACATTCGATATATGGTTATTCGCCCAAATCGGAAGCGCTTTAGCGTTTGGTTTTGGGGTTGCGAATGGATTCAAATACGTTGGCGAAATCACCAACGAGGACCTGAACAGGCGGATCAGTCGTTTGATTCGAGTCAAGCACTTTGAAACCGGGATCATTAGTGACCAAGCTGCCAATTGGCCCAATACCTTCAGTGCGATGTTCGATTCGGTGTTTGGGGCGAAGCACCTATCACTGGCATGCTTGATGAAATCATCCGTTGCATCAATGCTTCTCTTTTCCGTTTGCACTCTTCTTTTGTACTTCGACACTTATGGCACCCTTCCTTACCTTTCACCAAAAATGTTCATTATTGCAGCGAGTGGGGGCCTCTTCGCCGACTACCTGTCGCTGCTAAAAACACGTCGCCTCTTAGGAGTATTCTCCGCTCAACAGACTTTTTCGTCGTTGTTGGCCTTTTTATTGATGGATGTCGTCGTCTCGCTCAGTATCGCCACCCTTTTTGTCGGACTGGCAGCCTCCGCTCAACGGACGCTGGTGTTTTTAAGCGTGAGTGGGTTGAGTCATCGAGACTCGGTTTGGTGGTCCCTGGTTTTCCCAACATTTATCGATCACATTATCGAAATGTTTGCAACTTGGCGAGGACTCGTGTCGATTAGAGCAGTGTACTACGATCCTATTGCTGACGAGATTTACATTGGAACTACAATACCTGCCTATATCTCGGCACTGGTTACTTCAATTTGGCTTTGGCTTTATGCCGGATCGGTCTTCGCTCTCAGAACAGTTAAAATGTTTGACGACCTGTTTCAATGGTTGTTTGCAGCTGTTGACATTGAAAAAAGGCCACTACAGGTAATCGGGGCAATTGCTGGGTTGATGGCTGCCCTCATGTGGCTTGGATTCGTGGTTGCGCTGAAGGTCATTCGTTGGGCGGTATAGACGGGACTACCCGGATCGTGCCGGAATCGACAGGCTTGTGAATGACGGCCAATAGCACCAGTCGGGTGTAGGGGTCGGAAAAGGGTAGCATGTAAACATGTTTCTCAGACTGATGCTGTGCTTACTCGTCGTTTTCCCTGCGTTCGCCCAACCGAAAGACGAGGAGCAGAAAGCCATCATCGCCACCGCCCATGCGGTGCCCTCGCAAACTGCTCTGGGGACCGTTACGATTCCACAGCCGTTCTTGGTGAGGAGTGAAGGCGGGAACAGTTCAACATCCCTACTGGAGTGGATGAAGGTACTCGTTCCAGTACTTGCGGCACTAGGGGGCGTTTCGCTAACCCAGCTACACGGCCAAAGAATGCTGAGGCAACAGCTAGAAGAAGCCGCCC
>CAMATG010000377.1 GCA_945860645.1 Candidatus Sulfopaludibacter sp. SbA3
GGCATACCCGCAGGCGATGCCGAACTGGGTGGCGAACGGGCGGCCTGTGTTGCCGCCGGGCCATACGCCACAAACTACCAGAGGCAGTACGATGAGGTGGAAATACAACCCCAACCATAAGGTTCCGCGTGTCAGAAGTGACATAACGGCAACCTCCCATCTGTTTCACCTTGAGCTTACCACCGACAGGCTGGAGAATAAATGGGTGCAACTACTGGATGGCAAGACGGCGATTGTGACCGGCGCAAGCCGCGGGATTGGGAAGGCGATCGCGCTGCGACTGGCGGCCGATGGGGCGCGCGTGGTGCTGGCGGCGCGCGACGCGGGGGCGCTGGCGGAGGTGGCCGACGAGATCGGCGAAGGCGCGGCGGTGGCACCGATGGACCTGCGGCTGCCCGAGACGCCGGCGGAACTGGTGCGGCTGGCGATGGGGCGGTTTGGGCGCGTTGACATCGTTGTCAACAACGCGGGCGCGACCAAGCGCGGCGAGTTCCTGACGCTGACCGATGCCGACTGGGCCGACGGCTATGCGCTGAAGCTGCACGGCGCGGTGCGCCTGACGCGGGCGGCGTGGCCGCATCTGACGGCCGTACGCGGGTCCCTGCTGAACATCGCCGGCACCGGCGGGCGCACGCCGGGCGCGGAGTTTACCATCGGCGGATCAGTGAACGCGGCGCTGCTTTCATTCACGAAAGCCATGGCCGATAACGGGCTGCGCGATGGGGTGCAGGTGAACGCGGTGAGCCCGGGCACGGTGCGGACGGATCGGTTCGCCAAACGGCTGGCCACGCTGGCCGCCGAGCGCGGCATCGCGGTGGAAGAGGCCGAGCCGGTGTTCGTGCGCGAAGCGCGGGTGACACGCGTGGGCGAGCCGGAGGACATCGCCGGACTGGTGGCGTTCATCGTCAGCCCCGGCGGCCGATTCCTGCACGGGGCGTTGATCGATATGGACGGCGGCGCGACGAAGACGCTTTAGACGCCGGTCACTTCCTTCAGCAGTTTGAAGAACGCCTTTTTTCGCTCGCTGTTGATGCCCCAGTTGACGGGCGGGCACTGGTAGCCGTCGGCGTAGTCGCTCTTGCCGGGGTCGAAGTAGCCCCAGCCGCAGTATTCGCTGAGCGCGGAGACGAAGTTGTTTTCGGGCTTGTCGAACTCAAAGTGGTCGTCTTCGTTGAAGAGGATTGGCATGGGGCGATAGCCCTTCACCTGGCGGGTTTGCCGGACCATTTCGGAGATGCGCTTGGGGTCCTTCACGCCGTTGCCGTGGATGAGGATGTAGTCGGACGTGGTGACGACGTTTTCCTTCGGCACGGCGCCGCCGCCGTAGCTGGTGCCGACCAGGAGGCGGCGGCCGTCGCGGGACTTCATGGCCTTCGCCATTTCGATGAGTTCGTGGACGCGCTCAGGCTTGAGGATGTCGTGGTCATAGGCCTTCACGTTGCACTCGTTGTCGATCTCAACGAGGATGTTGCGGTAGTCCTTGTCGAGCAGCCACTGGGTGGCGTTGGCGACGCTGCGTTTGACCGAGGCTTCATCGGTCACGCGCTGGTCCTGGCCGAAGTAGTAGTAACCGACGATGGCCACCATGCCCAGTTCGTCTGCGCGATCGAGGATGCGCTCCAGCCGCGCCATGAAGGCGGGGCGGAGAGAGCCATCGGGCGCAATGGCGCCGGTCTCCCAGGGCTGGCCTTTCGAGTAGCCCTCCGGGCTGCCGCCCTGCAGATTGATGGTGAAGCCCAGGCAGCCGTGTTTCTTCCACGTGGGCATGGCGGCCAGGAACTCGCGGACGTTGCGCTCGGCGTCCCACTTCTTCGTGTCCGGATACGCCCAGCGCACGGCGGTCTCCGGATTCAGATCGTCGAAGATCCCCTGCACCATGCGCGTATTCAGCAACAGGCCTTCGATTTTGTGGCCTTTCCAACGGCGCCCGGCGTAGGTGGGCTTGCCGTTGATGTGGAACATGTCGCCGTGGATGGACACCGTGGTCCGGCGCTTCGGCGTGGCCGCGGCAAGGCCGGCGGCGGCGAGCGCTCCGATGCAGTCTCTTCTTCGCATGGGTAGATTATGTCGCGAGCGAGGGGGGCTGCGCGAGTGGCGCCTACTTCCTGCGAACGGAGTAGAGTTTGCTCTCAGTGCGCAGCAGCAACCGGTCGCCGGCAATGGCCGGAGTCGCTTGCGCCATCTCATCGAGCGGGTTCGCGTGTAGAACCTGGAACGTCTCGCCCGCCTGAATCACCCACGTCTTGCCCTCTTCGCTGAGGCAGAACACTTTGCCGTTGTAGGCCCAGGGAGAGGTGGTGAAGAACCCGGCGGAGGGGTCGATGCGGGCTTTGAAGGATTGCTTGCCGGTCTTGGCGTCGAAGCGGGTGATGATCCCCGTTTCGGTGAGCGCGTAAAGGCCGCCGTTGTAGGCGACAGGCGTCGGCAGATAGGTGCCGCCGCGGGGGGCGGACCAGGCGACGTAGGCGTTGGCGCTGTCGTTCGGGCCGAGCGAAATATCGCCCTTGGCGCCGGGGCGAATGGCGAAGATGGGCTTGCCGCGGCCGGCGTCGACATAGAGCAGCCCGTCGTAGGCGAACGGGCTGGGCACAGCGACGATGGACATGCCGGCCAGGCGCCACAACTCCTTGCCTTCGAGATCGTAGCTAACGGTGGCGGCCGGGCCGACAGTCACAATTTCCGTGCGCAGCGGATTGACCCAGATGTAGGGCGTGGTCCAGGCGGAGCCCTGCGTGCGGCTGCCGGCGGTTGCCTTCAGTTCGCGGTTCGTGCGCCACAGCTGCTTGCCGGTGCGCTTATCGAACGAAGCCAGATACTGCTGTTTTTCGTTATCGCTGAGGATGATGAGTTGGTTATCGTGCAGGATGGGCGAACCACCGGTGCCGAAGTCGAGATAGATGGGGTTCGATTCGAGCGCCGTTTTCCAAAGTTTTTTGCCCTTCAGGTCGAAGGCGTAGAGGCCAAGGTTGGCCACATAAACGAAGACGCTCTTACCATCGGTGATCGGTGTTTCCGAAGAAAAGCTGTTTTTGCGATGGCGGCCACCGGGCGGATGGCCGGCGTAGAACTCCTTCTTCCAATCCACTTTCCCCGTCTTCAGATCGAGGCAGTAGACGAAGTAGTGCAGCATCACTTCGTTCGGCAGTTCGAAATCGCGTTCGTTGATTTTCTGCATGATCTGGGCTTCGGACAGCCCTTGTTTCATAAGCTCCGCGGCCAGTTCGTTGCTGTACTCGGTACCCGTTTGCGGCTTTTTGGACGCACCGTCAGTCACCACCGTGGTCAGAAAGACGCGATCGCCGGCGACGATCGGGGAGGACCAGCCGCGGCCGGGGATGTCGGCGAGCCACTCGATGTTCTCGGTTTTAGACCAATTTTCCGCCAGGCGGGCGTTTTCCACGGTGGGGTTGAAGGCGGGTCCGCGGAACTGCGGCCACGTGGGCGGTTCGGCACTGAGCGCGGCGGCGGCGAGCATAGGAATCAACAAGCGCATAGTTTCATAGTACGAACCGGCGCGCGTTTCGTTTCGCTGACAGACAATGAGGTGATGCCGCTCCTCCGATTGTTCGCGCTCTTGTTCCTGCCCGTGCTCGCCGCCGCGCCAGCCGGGTTGAACCATTTTTACGCCACGGTGGATGCGGAGACGTACGCCGCCATTGAAGCCTCGCCCTTCCTGCGCGAACAGTTCGCGCCATTTGAGAAGCGCACCACGGTGCGAAACGACAGCACCTATTCGGGGCTCTATTTTTACGGGCTCGGAACGTACTTTGAGTTTTTTGAAGAGGGGCAGGGCGAGCGCAAGAAGGGCGATGCGGGCGTGGCGCTGGGCGTGGAGGAGGCGGGCGGGTCGGAGCAATTGCGGGCGCAGTGGAACGCGCTGCGGCCGGCGGTGGTGACGAAGGTGACGCGCCAAGTGGACGGCGCGGCTACCGACTGGTTTCGCATGACCTCGTTCGAAGAGACGCGGGCAAATTCGGCCGTACCCGGCTTGCGGCTATTCGCGATGGAGTACGCGCCCACGTTTTTGAAGGTGTGGGGAGCGGGGCCGGAGGGGTCCATCCGCATGGCGGATATACTGGGCGCCTACTGCGACAAGCTGGGGCTGGCCGAGACGCGCAAAAATGCGAAACTCGCCAACGTGAGCCGTGTGGAGATCGCCGGCCCGGCGGCGGGGTTGGAACTGCGAGCGAAGCAGCTGGAAATGGCAGGGTGGAAAGTGGCGCGGCGGCGCGGCGGAGTTTGGGAGTGCGTTGGCCCAAACGCCACCGTGGTGCTTCGCCCCGCGCCCGTGCCGCAAAGCGTCCGGCGGGTGGAGTTCCAACTGCAATATCCGTACAACGGGCCGGACCTGAGGCTGGGCAGTTCCATGCTCCGCTTTCGTGAACGCACGGCGGTGTGGACGTTCTGAGCTTACCGGTAGGGCAGCGCTCGCGGCGCTTCGCCTTCCACGCAATGGTACGTGCGGGCGGCGGGCAGATTCTTGAATTCATCGACGCGCCCGCTGGGCCAGTACACCACCACTCGCTCGGCAACGGACAACTTTCCGACGCCGAACGTAGCGGCAAGTGAGCTCGACGACAGATAGCTGGAACCACCGCGAATCATCCGCATTTGCGGGCCTCCGGCGCCGAACAAACGAATCACCGCGCCGATACCATCGCGGTTCGATTTGCGGCCCTCCAGACGGAAGCGAATGGAAAGATTGCCATTATTTACGTCGTTGCGAAACAGATACGCGGGGCCGCCATTCGTAGTAATCAACACGTCCAGATCGCCGTCCCGGTCGAAGTCCCCCAGCGCCAGCCCGCGCCCCACTTTCGGCGCGGAAAACTCGCGGCCCGCCTCCGCCGCCACATCGCGAAACTTCCCAGCGCCGTTGTTCAGAAACAGGTTCGGGGACTGCGCGTGCACAATGCCTTTATTCAGATTCCGCACCGTGTCGTCGATGTGGCCATTGACGGCGAGCAAATCCAGATGCCCGTCCAGATCGGCGTCGAAAAACAGGCAGCCGAAGCCAAGCCGGGTGCGCGTCGGCGCCCCCACGCCGGTCGCGCCGGCGCGGTCCGAAAAGCCATTAGCACCGGGCTCAAACAGGCCCATCATTTCGTTGTCGAAGTTCGTCACCGCGATCGATTCACGGCCCGTGCGGCGGAAGTCCCCTGCGTCCACGCCCATGCCGGCGCGGGCCCGGCCATCGTCGCCAAACGCCACGCCGGCGCGCACGGCGGACTCCCGAAACGTGCCGTCGTGATTGTTGCGATAGAGCTTGTTCGGCTGCGTATCGTTGGCCACAAACAGGTCCGGCCAGCCGTCCTGATCGAAGTCGAGCATCGTCACGCCAAGCGATTTCGAGGACGCGTCGAACAGCCCGCTGCGCGCCGTGATGTCTTCAAACGTACCGTTGCCGCGGTTGCGGAAGATCCAGCAGGTAGTGCCGCGAAATGCCTCCGGCGTGCAATAGGACTTGGCCTTTCCATCCAGAGTGCAGAACACATCCTGCGCCGCCGCCCAGCGCACGTAGTTGCACACGAACAGGTCCAGGTGGCCGTCACGATCGATATCCACCCACATCGCCGACGTGGAAAACGACTGGCGATTCCCCAGCCCGGCAGCCGTCGTGGCGTCGACAAAGCTCCCCTTTCCGGTGTTCCGAAAAAGGCGATTCTGCCCGACGCACGTGATGTAGAGATCGGGAAAACCGTCGTTGTCAAAGTCCGCCACGGCCACGCCCAATCCGTACATTTCCACGTCCAGCCCGGCGGCTTTCGTCACGTCGGAAAATGTCCCGTTGCGGTTATTGCGGAACAGCCGCGGCGTGGAGCGTTGCTTCCGGTGGCCGGGCCAGTCCTGGCCGTTCACCAGCAGAATATCCGGCCAGCCATCGTTGTCGTAGTCCAGCACGGCGCAGCCGGGGCCCATCGTCTCCGGCAGGTACTTGGCCCCGAAGCCGCCCGTGTTGTGGCGAAACGCGAGCCCCGACGGCCCTGTGACATCCACCAACTGAAAACCCGGCCCAGCCGGCCCGGCGGCAAGCGCCGCCAGCAACAAATCCCGCCGCCTCATGCCAGGCTGACCAACCCGTGGCGAATCGCGTGAACAACCAGATCCGCCGTGTTGTGCACCTGAATCGCGTCCATGATGTTGGCCCGGTGCACCGCCACCGTGTTGACGCTCAACTGCAGCGTCGCGGCGATGTCCTTGTTCGATTGCCCGGCCACGATCATCTGCAACACCTCCAGTTCCCGCGTCGTCAGCGGGCGCTTGCCGACAGCCGCCGACGCGGCCTGCGCGAGCCGCGGATCCTGCAGCCATTCACCCGTTCGCACCTGCTTCACCGCCTG
>CAMATG010000378.1 GCA_945860645.1 Candidatus Sulfopaludibacter sp. SbA3
CCTCCGCATTCACGGTGATTGCCGGCACCGGTAAAGCCGCCTCTACCGGTGATGGCGGGGCGGCCCTTGCCGCCGATATCTACGCCACCTCGGTTGCTCTCGATTCCAATCGAAACATTCTGGTCGGCGACTTTGCGGGCCGGAAGCTCCGTGCGATTACCGCGGATGGCAAGATTCAGACCATCGCCGGTGGTGGGACTAAGACCGGGACGGGCGCTGCGGGCGGGCCTTCGACCGACGCCCGGATCGCTCCGCCCCAGATGGCCGTAGGGCGGAATGGCCGGATCTACTACTGTGATCCGGGGTTTTCGACCAACGTTCCATCCAACATCCACGTCTGGTCCCTGGAACCCGCGCAACTGTTCCGCACCGCCGTGCTCAATGCCGCCAGTTATGCCGCCGGCCCGGTGGCGGGCGGTGAGATGATCACGATCTACGGCATCGATATTGGCCCACCCGCTCTGGCTATTTATCAGATCGCCGACAACAAATTCCGCGATGAGATTGCGTCGACCCGCGTGCTGTTCGATGGCGTCCGCGCGCCGATCATCTATGTTTCGGCCACGGCTGCTTCGGTGGTTGTGCCGTATTCGGTGGCGGGGAAGGCTGAGACGGAAATGTGGATCGAGTACCAAGGTGTGGCCACGAATCGCGTGAAGCTTCCTGTCGCTGTTACCAAGCCGGGGATCTTTACGATTCCGCCGACCGGGACGGGCCAGGCGGCCCTGCTGCACTGGCCCGATTACGCGATCAACAATGCCGCCAACCCGATTGCCCGCGAAGGGGTGGGCATGCTGTTCCTGACGGGCGGTGGCGACCAGGGCCAGGACGGGATGCTGGCGCAGACGACGGGGGCGCTGCCGTTCCCTGTGACGGTTCGCGTGGGGACGACGGATGCGCAGGTGCTGTACGCCGGGCCTGCGCCGTCGCTGGTTTATGGGATGCTGCAGATTAACTTTGTTGTGCCCGCGAATACGACGCCGGGGGATAAGGTCTCCCTTTTTGTGCGGCTTGGTGAGACGTGGTCGCAGTCGGGTATTACGATTAGCGTGAAATAGGGAGAAGAGGGGCGAGTTGCTCGTAGTGGTCGGTGGCGATGAGATCGACACGGGCTGCGATGGCGGCTTTCCAGCGGGTCTCGGCGGCTTGGCGGGAGCCGAAGTTGTAGGTTTCGCTCCAGCCCTGGTTGTCTTGCGGGGCGAAGCCATCGATGGTGTAGAAGCGAATCCAGAAGCCTTGTTTATGGGCGTGATTGACGAGGGCGCGGAGGCGGGCGTCGTCTTCGGGGGTCCAGGGGCCGGCCTTGCGCTGGCCGCCTTCTTCGACGATGTGCCAGGAGTTGTTCCACCAGCGGCGGTAGTTGGTGGGGGTTGCGGTGAGGATCATTTCGGGGGGCGTTGCGGCGGAGTGTCGGCCGGGGGCGGAGTGGGCAGAGCCGAAGAGGCGGAGATTGGCGCCGACGGGGAGGGAATTGAAGAAGACGGCTTCCTGGGCGTCGTTGTCTTCAGTAAGGACGAGGAGAGGTTTCAGTTGCAGGGGCTGGAGGGTGGCGGGGTCGGCTGTTTTTGGGGCGGTGGTGATCCAGGATTCGTATTCGCCGAGGAGGTTCCAGAGGGCGTGGTGGAGTTCGGGGCGGTTGTCTTTGAAATCGAAGTGGAGGGTGATGAGGGGCCAGGTGGAGGTTTTGTTTTCGCGGAGAGCCTTTTCGACGAGGGGGCGGACGTGTTCGAAGAAATAGTCGCGGAGGGAGGGTTCGTCGCCGGTGGTTTTGGGGGTGTGGGAGACGACGGGGCGGCCGAGGCCGGTGGATTTATCGATGCCCCAGGCGAGGTCCTGTTCGATACCGATGGGGAAGCCGGCGGAGAGGGCGCGAGGGAGGCGATCGGCCCATTTGCCTTCGTAGGGGTAGCAGTTGTGAGCGTCGAGAAGGGGGCGGGGGAAGGGTTGGGCGGCGAGGGCGCCGAGGAAGAGCAGGAGGCAGACGGACGTTCGCATGGAGACCGTTAGGTTAGCTGGGGATTGTGAATACGGGATGATTACCAAGTCAATTTGGTGCTACGCGGGGTAGGATGCTTAGTATGATTTCTCGGCGCGGATTGTTGGCGGGTTTGGCGGCGGCGGGGGCCGGGTTGCGATTGAGTGTTGTTACCGATGAGGTGGCGTTTACGGAAGACGAGGGGTTTGCGTTCTGCAAGCAGTATGAGCTGGGATTGTGTGAGTTGCGGAATGTGCCGGGGACGAAGCGGGGGTATTGGACGTTGGGGGCGGCGGAGCAGCGGACATTGGCGGGGCGGCTGCGGGGGGAGGGCTTGCAGGTTTCGTTTATCGACAGCGGGTTGCTGGCGGCGCCGCTGCCGGGGACGGTGCCAGTGAAGACGCCGGGGGCGGCGGAGGCGGGGCGGTTTGCGGGGCGGATGGAGGAACTGGACCGGGTGTTGGAGCTGGCGGTGACGGTGGGGGCGCCGGCGGTGCGGTGTTTTGCGTTGCGGCGGGTGGGGGCGCCAGTCGAGTTGTTTGGGAGGATTGCGGATGTGATTGCGCCGATGGCGGAGCGGGCGGGACGGGCGGGGGTGAAGCTGGCGTTGGAGAATGAATCGTCGTGTAATGTGGCGACGACGGCGGAGTTGGTTGCGTTTGCGAAGCTGGTGGGGTCGCGATGGTTTGGGTTGAATTGGGACCCCGGGAATGCGGCGCATGTGGAGCGGGCGTATCCGGACGCGTATGGGTTGTTGCCGGTGGAGCGGCTGGTGAACGTGCAGGTGAAGGGGAAGGGAATCTTGCCGGGCGGGGCGGATCCGGTGGACTGGGCGGGGATACTGCGGGCGTTGCGGCGGGACGGGTATCGGGGGCCGGTGGGGCTGGAGACACATACGCCGGCGCGTCAGGCGGATTCGCATCCCGCGATTCGGGAGTTGATCCGCCTGACGGCCGGCGTGTGAGGGGCTAGAACTCGAATTTGAGAGCTAGCTGGAGGCTGCGGTTTTCGCCGACGGTGGAAGTGATCCGACCGGCGGTGGGAGACCCGATGCTGGCGTTGGGGAAGCCAAAGTACGGGGTATTGAACAGGTTGTACGCTTCAAACCGGAACTGCATGTTGAAGCGCTCGCCGGGGCCGAAGCGGTTGTTCTTGACGAACGACGTATCGAAGTTGACGTTGCCGGGCGAGTAGAGAATACCGCGACCGACGTTCCCGTAGGTGAAGGCGGCCGGGGCGGCAAAGCAGCCCGGATCGAACCAGCGGTCCGGGACCGGGTTCTCCAGCTTGCCGGAGCAGGCCAGGCGATTGGGCCAGGACGGAGCGCCATTGTTGACGCCGGCCGCCAGACCGGGGGTGAAGGGCCGGCCGGTGGTGAGCGTCGTGATGCCGCTCATCTGCCATCCGCCGATCACCTTGTTGACCACGGTGTTACCCGCATTCAACTTCTTGCCCTTGCCGAAAGGCAGATCGTAGACGTAGCTGAAGACGGCACGATGACGGACGTCGAAGCCGGAGGGTCCGCGGTTGCAATCCAGGCAGGTGACCGTCTGGGGGCCGCCAGAGGCGCCGCCGCCGGAGCCGACCGAACCGGTGTAGTCGAGCGACTTGCCCCAGGTGTAGGCGGCAAGGAACTGGAGACCATTCTCATAGCGCTTGGTGGCCTTCAGCTGCATGCTGTGGAAGGAGCTTCTGGAGCGCCATTCGACGAAGAACATGTTGTTGATATTGTTCAGCGGCTGGATGAGCCGGCGAGGAGCGAGCGCTCCCGGACCGGGTTGGACTTCGTTGGGGTTGTAGGCCTGAGCGAGGTTCATGCCGGTGGAGCCGGCGTAGTCGGCCTCGACCATGAGAGACGAGGTGAGCTGACGCTGCAGGTTGGCCGTCCAGGTCTGCATGTACGGCGTCCGGTTGAGGAAGGAGTGGCCGTTGATGCGGGGAGCGGGATTGAGGGCGTTGAGTTCCGCGGTGGTCCGGGGCTTGACGGCCTGGGGCAGCGGGAAGGGATTGTCGATGGTGGCCACGCCCTGCATGCCGACGGGGAAGTCCGGGAAGGCCAAGGACTGGGTAAAGAACGTGGGAACGTTCAAACCAATCTGGCCGTTGGCGGTGACGGGATCCGGGAAGTAGACCAGGCTGTATCCGGCGCGCATGATGGTTTTGCCGTTGCCGGTGAGATCATAGGCAAGGCCCAGCCGCGGACCGAAGTTCTTCCAGTTGGTTTGCTTGCCGGCAGTGCGGGAGACGCCGTTTTCTCCGGCATAAATGACCTTCAGCGTGCCGAGGTCAAAGTTGGGCAGGCGGTCGTACTTTTCGGTTTCGGGCATGAAGACTTCGTGCCGGACACCGATGTTGAGGGTGAGCCGGCGGCTGATCCTGATGTCGTCCTGGAAGTAGAGCGAGTTCTCCCAGATGCGGAGATAGAAGGGTTCGAACAGTCCGGAGCGGTTGCCGCTGTTCATGAAACCGGTGAGCAGTGTGGCCGGACCGAAGCCGGACGTCGCCGGGCTGGAGGGGTTGGAAGTGAACGCGCGGTTAAAGTTCATGTTGCCGCGGACGGCTTCGTTGACGAAGGGCATGGCGTCGCGGCGGACGATGTGCCAGCCGAACTTGAGCGTATGTTTGCTGACGGTCCAGTTCCAGGCGCTGTCGAGCTGATAGTGGGTCTGGAGGGGGTTGACCGGAAGAAACGCAGGGCCGCCGGAAAGTCCGGTGATATCCGTAATGTTGATGGTGGGGATACCGGAGGACTGGCGATTGAGATTGATGTTCCGGATGCCGAGCGAACTGGCGGCGTTGATGCCGATGTCCTGCTGGGTGGTAATGGGGTTGGTGCGGGCGAATCCGGCGCGGAACTCATGGAGGAGGTTCGGCTTAAAGACGCGGGTCCAATTGAATGCCGAGCCCTGGGTGGTAAGGAGGGTGTCCTGGAGGCCGGCAACGAACGGTCCGAGGGTGAAACGGGACGCGGCGTCGGCGGGCGTGGGGAGGCAGCAGTTGGACTGGCCCTGGGGCGCGGTGAGGTTGTAGTTGTTATAGGTGTAGCGGAAGAACAGGTTGTCTTTTGTGCTGATGACGTGATCGAAGCGGCCGGTGTAGACGTTGTCGGCAACCTGGCGGTTCGGCACGGAGGTGAAGTTATCAAACAACCCGTTGACGCGGCCAGCGGCGTTCGGCAGCGGGTAGATGCTCAACACATTGCGGCCGACCTGATTGATGGCCGAGGCGGGCATGATGTTGCCGGGGAACGGATCGCGGGCCGGCGTGTTGGAACCGGGGACGGCGCGGGTGGACCGGGGATCAAAAATCGTCAGGTTCGGGCCGCCGCCGGCGATCAACTGGCTGAAGTCGCCGTTTCGCATTTGGGCTGTTGGAACGGTGTTGACAGTGGCGATCCCGCGGCCAGTGCGGAGGCCGGCGTAGTCGAAGAAGAAGAAGGTCTTGTTCTTGCCGTTGTAGAGTTTCGGGATGATGACCGGACCGCCGACGGCGACGCCGAACTGATTCTGGCGGAAGACGGGCTTGCGCTGGTTTGCGGGGGCAAAGACGTTCCGGGCGTCGAGGACGTGGTTCCGATGGAACTCGAAGACATTCCCGTGGAAGTCGTTGGAGCCGGACTGGGTGGAGATGGAGACGACGCCGGCGCCGCGGCCAAACTCGGCGGAGAAGACGCCGGTGAGGGTTTTGAACTCGCGGACGGATTCCACCGACGGGGCAACGATGACCGTGTTAAAGGTGTACTCGTTGTTGTCAATGCCGTCGACCAGCCAGGCATTGGTGTTGGCGCGGCTGCCGAGGGCGTTGAAATTGGAAGGGCCACGCGGATTGAACGTGGACGCGCCCGAGAGGTTCTCGCCGGCTTGCCCAGGGGTTACGCCTGGATTGAGGTAGACCAATTGAGCGAAGTTGCGGCCATTGAGCGGGAGTTCGCGGACGGCACGCGTGCCGATGACCTCGCCGAGCTCAGCGGATTCGGAGCGGACCAGGGGGGCAGAGGCGGTGACTTCGACTGTTTCCGATACGTTGCCGATGGCGAGTTGGAAGTCGGTGCGGGCCTTTTGGTCGACTTCGAGCGCGAGGTTCGATTGAACGCCCTTCTTGAAGCCGGGCTTTTCGGCAGAAACGGTGTACATGCCAGGAACGAGGAACGGGACACTGAAGGAGCCAGATTCATCGCTCTGGACCTTGCTGGTGGTGTTCTTGTTCACTTCGGTTATGGTGATCGACGCGGCCGAGACGGGCGCGCCGGAAGAATCGGTTACGGTGCCAAGGATGGTGCCGGTGGTGACCTGGCTGATGGCACTAGCGGCGAATGCAATGCATAGCAATGCGAGCCGCATGATCGGAACGTACATGGTTAGACT
>CAMATG010000379.1 GCA_945860645.1 Candidatus Sulfopaludibacter sp. SbA3
ACGGCCTCAGGGACACCGCCCTCCTCTCCCCCGCGCTCAACGGCACCTGGGACTGGCTCGACGCCGACCTTACCCTCGTCACCATCCCCAACGCCAGCCACTTCGTCCAACAGGACGCCTCGGAACTGGTCTCGAAAACGATAAAATCCTGGCTAAACAGATGAAAACCTACGACGTCGTCATTGTCGGATCCGGTGCCGCCGGAGGCACCCTCGCCGCCCACCTCGCCCGCGCCGGTGTCGACGTGGCCGTGGTCGAAGGCGGCCCCAAAATCAACACCCGCGCCGACTTCAACACCCACGCCATGCCCTGGGAGTTCGCCAACCGCCAGATCCCGCGCATGCGCCCGGGCAAGGACGGCATGGCCAGCGAACGCGCCCGCGGCCTCGGCGGCAAATCGCTCACCTGGAACGCCGTCGCCTGGCGCCAAAGCCAGCGGGATTTCAAGGGCAAGTCCATCGATGGCGCCGGTGAAGATTGGCCCATCGACTACGCCGACCTCGCCCCCTGGTACGAGCGCATCGAACGCGAAGTCGGCGTCTGTGGCAACTACGACGGCCTGAAGGATCTCCCCGACGGCGTCTTCCTCCCGCCCGTCCCCTACAAGTGCTCCGACAAGCTGATAGATAAAGGCGCCCGCAAGCTCGGCTTGAAGACGATCCACGTCCGCAAAGCCACCCTCTCCCGCGCCAAGTTCGGCCGCCCCGCCTGCCACTACTGCGGCAACTGCATGGCCGGCTGCGACGTCGTCGCCAAGTACAACTCCTACGACGTCCACATGGTCCCGGCCCTCAAAACCGGCAAGCTCGAACTCATCCCCAACGCCGTCGTCCGCGAGGTCGTCGTCAACGCCGATAACAAGGTCACCGGCGTCAAATACCTGAACCGCGAAACCAAAGCCGAAGGCGAAGTGCAAGGCAAAGCGGTTGTCATCAGCTGCGCCTGCGCCCAGTCCGTCGCGCTCATGCAGATGTCCAAATCGCGCCTCTATCCCGAAGGCCTCGCCAACTCCTCGGGCCACCTGGGCAAGCACTTCATCCCCCACTTCACCGGCGGCGTCGAGGCGTTCCTGCATGGCCTGAAAGGCACGCCGCTCAAGGATGATGAAGGCTTCCTCGACCACGCCTACCTCCCCAGCTTCATGCACGAGCGCAAGCGCGACTATGCCCGCTCCTTCGGCGCGCAGTTCGGCTACCAGAACCGCCGCGGTGTCGGCTGGGCTCGCGAGATCCCCGGCATGGGCGCCGGCTACAAACAGGCCGTCAAGGCCAACTACCCGTCCTTCGTCGTCTTCAGCCCCTACGGCGAGATGATCCCCAACCCCAAGTCGTTCCTCGATCTCGACTACGACAAGAAGGACGAGTTCGGGCTGCCATCCGCTCGACGCAACCAGTTCTGGGGCCCGAACGACTTGAAGATCTTCGCCGACATGCAGCGCTGGGCGACGGAGATCCTCACCGCCGCCGGCGCCGATATCCTCCAGGTCTACAAGGAACCGCGGCCCAACCACGAGCTCGGAGGCGCCCGCATGGGGTCGGATCCGAAGACCAGCGTCGTCAACGCCAACTGCCAGACCCACGACATCAAGAACCTCTTCGTGGTCGATGGCTCCGTCTTCCCTTCGGCGTCGGAGAAGAACCCGACGCACACCATCATGGCCTTGGCCGCCCGCCTTGCCGACCACCTCGCCGACCGCGGCAAAAAGGGAGAACTATGAGCAGCGAACGCCGCACTTCACTCAAGATCATCGGCACCATCGGCGCGACGTGCGCCTTCCCCTTCGCCGCCGACGAGCTCTACGCCCAGCAGGAGCACACCCACACCGAAGGCGTCACGGCGCAGCTCCCGGAGCCGAAGTACTTCTCCAAGGAAGACTTCGCGCTGATCGCCAAAGTGGCCGAGCTGATCATCCCCGCAACCGATACACCGGGCGCCATCACCGCCGGCGTCCCGGCCTACATCGACTTCGTTGTCAGCCGCAGCGAGCCGCAGAAGAAGCTCTTCACCGCAGGCCTCGCGTGGCTGAAAAGGCACGACCTGAAGGCGCTGGAACCGCTCTGCGCCGCCGTCGACAAGGGGCAGTTGAAGACCCCCGAGCAGCGCTGGTTCAAGGCGATGAAGTCCCTCACCGCCGACGGCTACTGGACGTCCAAGGTAGGCATGGCCCAAACCCTCGGTTATAGGGGCGCGTCAATGTTAGCCGAATACCCCGAGTGCCGGGAACACTAGTATTTGCCGAGGTCCTCGTAGATCGAGGCGATTGAGAGCTCGACGCCAATTGATTGCAGGTCGACGGTCGACTCCATCTCCTGGTGCAGGATGATCTGCCATGTCCCGTCGGGCAGGCGGCGGTTGTGCTCCACGAAGACGGGGTCCTGGCCAACGAGCAAGAACTCCTGTAATGAAGGCAGAAGCCGGTAGAGAGTAGCCTTTTTGCCGCGGTCGTAGTCTTCCGTGGAGGGAGAGAGGACTTCCACAACGACCGAGGGGTTCTTAACTACATCGTTTCTTGCGTCCAGAAACTCAGGATCTCCGCAGACGACCGTGACATCGGGGTAGGCAATCTTCCTGCGGTCCAGGAATACCTTTACATCCGGGTTGAACGTCGCGCAACCAGAGCCGCGCTTTTTTGCCTTGATCTGAAATGCGATGTTCAGCCCGATCAGTGAGTGCCGTGGCGAACCTCCGCTCATGGCAACCATATCGCCGTCGATGTACTCGTGGCGTTCGGTGGCGGCGCGCTCCAGTTCGAGGTACTGCTCTACGCTCAGTTGCTGAACGGGATGACTCGCCATGCCTACAGTATCGCTGATTTTATTGCGCCCCAGGCGTCCTCGCCTGGTAGCACGATGCGGGAGAAACCGGGGCCGTCGGGGCGCCAGCGGGCCACGAAACGCTCGCCGGAAAAGCCGTTGAACACGGTCACGCGCGGGACGCCGCAGGCGGCGGCGACGTGCTGGCCGGCGGAGTCGTAGCCCACATACAGCCGGCTCCGGCCGATGGCGGCTGCGAAGGGGGCGAAGCTGCCGGACCAGAGGATCAGGGCGCCTTTACAACGCGACTCGAGCGCCGCGGCGCGGTCGGCTTCGGCGGTGCCTGGGGCGCCGGAGTCCAACAGCACGCTCAGGCCGCGGTCCAGCAGGCCTTGGATCAGATCCTGCTCGAAGGCGTCGGAGACCCGCTTGGCCGGGTTCTCGCCTACCCCAAAACTCACGGCCACGTCCGCTCGCGGCACCCAGTCGGGAGCGGGTGGCTGGACCCACGGGCGGGCTTCGATTCCCCATATCGAACCGACGAACGAACCCGCCAACGATACCAGTGAGTCCGACGGCCCGCCCACCCCACGGCTCTCGAAAAACAGGGTTCGTTCCACATCGGCCAAGGGCAGCAGGCCCAGTTGGGAGAGGCGGGAATCGGGGTCTACTACCAGCGTTTTCTCGTCAGCCAGGAGCGGCGCCAGTTCCATGCCGGCGCGGAGACGGTCGGCGAGCGCCGCACCGCGGCCGTAGCGGACTTCGAGCAGCGATAGCCGCTCGTTGCCGGAGAAGAGTTCGAAGTTCTTGGGCGGTCCGGCGAAGACGATCTCCGCCTTGGGCCAGCGCTTCATGGCTCCGGCCAGGAAGGTGGAGGTGATGGCGACATCTGCTCCCAGCGTCACGCGGGAGAGCACCACGACCCGCGATGGCTTAAAGGCCGGGCGGGAGGCGCGCAGGGCTTCGTAGCGCTCCGTCAGGAACGTTGCGGAGAACGACGGCACGGCTCGTTCCATGAGCCGCGAGAACACGTCCACATAGGCGGGAATCAGCGCCGGGTCGAAGGCGTCCGACAACGGCTCAATTATGCCGCTGAAGAGTTCCCCCGCTGGCAGCGCAGCCAGCGCGTCGATGGACTCGACGCGCCCGCCCGCCCGCAGTAGTGCCAGAACCTCAGCCGAGGTATTTGCCAACGATCAGCTCCAGCTTCGCCTTGGTCGCCGCCGGGACGGTGGACCGGTCGGTGAGAATCGCGTGGGCCAGCGCGGAGCCGCATTTGCAGTTCCGGGTTTCCGGCGCCGCCGCGACGGCTTCGGCCACCAGGCGCGCCGCGTTATCGGCGTTGGTGTGCAGCACGTGGATGATCTGTTCCACGGTCACCGCGTCGTGATCCGGATGCCAGCAGTCGTAATCGGTGACCATGGCGACGGTGGTGTAGCAGATCTCGGCTTCGCGGGCGAGCTTGGCTTCCTGCAGGTTCGTCATCCCGATGACGTCCATGCCCCAGGAGCGGTAGACGTTGCTCTCGGCGACGGTGGAGAAGGCCGGGCCTTCCATGCAGAGATACGAGCCGCCGAGCTTGGCGGTGATGCCCGCGGCGTCGGCCGCCTGTTTCACCAGCGGGCCCATCTCCGAGCAGACCGGGTGGGCCATGGAGACGTGCGCGACGAGCCCTTCGCCGAAGAAGGTGGAGACGCGGCCGGCGGTGCGATCAAAGAACTGATCGGCCACCACGAAATCGGTGGGCTTGTGTTCTTCCTTCAAGGAGCCGACGGCGCTGAGCGAAATGATCCGCTCGACACCCAGCATCTTCATGCCGTAGATGTTGGCGCGGAAGTTCAGTTCGCTGGGCGAGATGCGGTGGCCGCGGCTGTGACGGGGCAGGAAGGCCACGTCCTTACCGGCCAGCTTGCCGACGACGTAGGCGTCGGATGGATCGCCAAACGGCGTCTCCAGCCGGACCTCGCTTTTCTCAGTAAAGCCCGGCATGTTGTACAGGCCGCTGCCGCCAATAATTCCGATTTTTGCGTTAGGGGTGCTCATGGGCAATCAGTTCCAGCAACACGCCGCCCGCCGAGGCCGGATGTACAAACACATACCGGTGGCCGCCTGCGCCGATGCGCGGTTCGCTCAACAGCCGTGCGCCAGAATCCTTCAGTGTAGCAATGGTCCCCGCGAAGTCCGGCACGCGCAGCGCCATATGGTGAATTCCGGCGCCGCGTTTGGCGATAAATTTGGCGATGGTCGATTCCGGGGTCATGGCTTCCAGCAGTTCGATGCGCGATTCGCCGGCGTCGAGCATGGCCACGAGGACGCCTTCGTGCGCCACCGTTTCGCGATGCACAACGCGCATGCCGAGGCCGCCCACGTAGAAGCGGAGCGACTCTTCGATGCTTTCCACCGCAATGCCCAGATGGTCCACGGCGAAGCCGGCCAGCGCGGCCGGGCGATCGCGGCGCCCGACGGAGCGGATCAGCGCGAGCGCCTCGGCCGCGCCGGTGCCGTCTTTGGCGACCATGCGGGCGACTGGCAGCCCGGTGCCTTCGTGGAGTTCGCGCTCGGCGCGGTCGGCTCCGGGGAGGTCGGCTTTGTTGAGGATTAAGACGTCGGCGGCTTCGAGGAGCCCGGCCTTTTCGGCCTGTACGGAATCGCCACCGGCGGGGGTGACGACGACTGCGGTGACGTCGGCCAATGACGCCACGTCCATCTCTTCCTGGCCGACTCCGACGGTTTCGACGAGGACAAGCGGGTAGCTATGCGCGGCCAGCAGGGACAGGACATCCCGCATGCGCGGGGCGAGGCCGCCGCCGTGGCCGCGGCTGGCCATGGAGCGGAAGAAGACGTTGGTCCCGGCATGGGTCATGCGGACGCGATCGCCGAGGAGGGCACCGCCGGTGAAGGGGGAGGAGGGGTCGACGGCGAGGACGGCGACGGGGCCTTCGATAGCACCCAGGAAGGCGTCGATGACGGTGGATTTTCCGGCGCCCGGGGGGCCGGTGATGCCGATGACCAAAGGCGGCCGAGCCGCGACTGGCGAGGGCCCACCGCGTTCGAGGGCGCTGATCGCCTGGGCGAGTGCGCGGCTCATTGGGCTTTCAACAGTTGCCGGGCGATCACCATTCGCTGGACCTCGCTGGTACCTTCTCCGATGGTCATCAACTTCACATCCCGGTAGAATTTCTCCACCGGATAATCCTTCGTGAATCCGTAGCCGCCGTGGATCTGCACGGCCTCATTCGCAGCCCTGACGGCGATCTCGGAGGCGTAGAGTTTCGCCATGGCCGACTCCGCGTTTACCGGCCGGCCCTGATCCTTCAGCCACGCCGCGCGCTGGACTAACAGGCGGGCCGCGGCGATCTCGGTGGCCATGTCGGCCAGCTTGAACTGAATGGCTTGGAAATCGGAGATCAGGCGGCCGAACTGTTTGCGCTGTTTCGAGTATTTCAATGCCGCGTCAAAGGCGCCCTGCGCGATGCCGAGCGAGAGCGCGGCGATCGAGATTCGCCCGCCATCGAGCACGCGCAACGCGTCGACGAAGCCTTCGCCGGCCGTGCCCAACAGCGCGTCGGCGCCGACGC
>CAMATG010000380.1 GCA_945860645.1 Candidatus Sulfopaludibacter sp. SbA3
CGTCATCTCCTCCACTTCCCACGTTGGCAACTGGCCCAGCTTCACAAACACCACCACCGGCGCCTTCGCCAGCTCCCCGTCCAGAACCCCCTTAATGTGATACTGGACGTCGACGTCCAACCGAATCGGCAACCCGTACACGCGATTGGCGATCGGATACGCCACCAGCTCATTAAATGCGTAACTCCCCTCCGGCCCGTTCCGCCACGGAACCGCGGCCGATTCCGTCAGGGAACTATGAAAAAACACCGGCGGCGGGTTCTCCGGCGAAATCATCCGCACGATCTCAATCATTGGCCGTGCCTCCAAACCTGTCGGCCGCTCCGCCATCCACCAACCCAGCGGCCCACCCAGGACTACCCCCACAAGCAGCGCCATGCCCGATACAACGCGCGCCGGGAACAGACCTACCGCCACCGCCGCGAGCAGCAAGGGCACCGCCCCGGCCGATGAGCCCAGATACCTTGTCACAAACAACCGCATCGTTTCCCCTTGCGACACCAGGAACAGTGCCGCCGGCGCCACCACCCACCATCCGCCCCACAATCCCCACACACCCACGCCCGGCCACCGCCCGCCCCGCTCCCGGTACAACGCCACACCCGCCGCCATCATTCCCGCCACCACCACGGCCATCGGCATTGGCGCCAGCGTCAGCGCCAGATCCACCAGGTCCGGCCGCGCTTCGTACGACAACTCCTTCACCTGTCCGGCCATTCGCAGAAACTGTGCCGCCAAAGGCGCCGCCAGCACCCCGGCCCCTGCCAATGCGGCAGCCACCTGCCGCCACCGCGCACGTCGGCCC
The DNA here is from genome assembly GCA_945860645.1 of Candidatus Sulfopaludibacter sp. SbA3. Taxonomy (GTDB): domain Bacteria; phylum Acidobacteriota; class Terriglobia; order Bryobacterales; family Bryobacteraceae. Next base: position 806 of record CAMATG010000380.1, read on the forward strand.
TCACCGAAAAACACCCATCCCAGATAGACCAACTGCGCCCCCAGCGCGGCGACGTACAAATAGTGCAGATAAAACACCAGCGCCACCGCCACCCCGTACCCGGCGGCCCAGCGCCACTCCCGCCGCTCTACCCACTCATAGAGAAGCCAGTACGACCCTGCCACCGCCGCCGCGGCCAGTCCATAGGGCCGCGCCTGCACAAATACGTCCAGACTCATCGGATGGAAAAGCGACAACGCGAACGCACACAGCCCGCCCGCCTCTCCCAGCACCCGCGTCCCCAATCGGGCAATGAAATACAACATCAACCCCAATCCGGCCACGCTCGGCACGCGCAACAGGAGCTCCATCCACGGCCCTTCCGGCACGCAAAACCATGACGCCACCGCCGAATACAACATCGACTGCCCGTTATACCCGGCCGACCGTTCAATTCCCTCCCAGAATCCCTTCTGCGCCATCCAATACGTGCCCGCCTCGTCCACCCAAAAGCTCCGCACCAGCCGCGGCCAGTATGCCGGCGCCGCCAACAACAGCAGCAACCAATACCGGCCCATCAGCGTACCGCCTCCGTCTCGCGCGCATCCCGCAAGGCGATCTCCCTTGTCAGTAATGTCACCTTCCGCTCCATCCTCCGTATCCTCGCGTACAACAACAAACACGCAAAGCATCCCGTCACGATCCACAGATACAACAGCAGATCTGTCCCGCGCCCAACGCCCAGCGCCCGCGCCACCTCTGTCGTCATGTCCGGAAACGCAATGGAAACCAGCCCAAGCGACATCAGCCCCAACAGGGCCAACCGGTTAACCAGTCGCGCCCCCAGCAGTCCGGCGCCCATAAAACCGAGTCCCGCCACCCCGGCCATCAGGACAATTTGTATCTTCGTCATGCAATCAGCTTCCGCAGCACCAGGTCAATCAACACATTCAGACTGTTACTCAACCGCTGTCCTTTTGCCTTTGAATACTCCGTGTATCGGACCAGAACCGGAACCTCACAGTAGCGTAATCCCGCCCTCCGTATCTCCCCAAGGATCTCCGTCGCGTGTCCAAATCCGTCTTCGGTCAAACGCACCCGCTCCGCCGCTGCCCGCGTAAATCCGCGCAACCCGTTGTGCGTGTCTGTCAGCAGCATTCCGGAAAACAGCCACGAAACCAGAATCCCTCCGCGCAGCACCAGTCGCTTCCCCAACGGCACATCCCGCGCAAGCGACGGATCCAGGAACCGCGACCCCAAAACAACATCCACGGACCCGCCGCGCAGCAGCGCCACGATCCCGGCGATGGCCGTGGGGTCGTGCTGCCCGTCGGCGTCAAAATGGATGATGTATTGAGCCCCGGCCCACAGCGCGAATTCCACGCCCGTTTGCAATGCGGCTCCCTGTCCCAGGTTCACGCCGTGGCGCAGTATATCGATGGGCAAATCACCACAAGAATCCGCGGCCGGCCGCTCCGATCCATCATCCACTACCACAACCCGCACACCCTCCGCCAAAAGCTCCTCCACCGTTTCACGCACCACCGCGCCCTCGTTAAAACAAGGCACAACCACAAACACCATTTTCCGCTCCTGGCTCATATCGGCAACATTTCTAAGTCAATAGGCGTGCGAACCGCATCCTACAGACCAAGATATTTTGCCAGATATTCCCAACACCTGTCGCATCGCCATCGCCGGGGTCACCGGCTACATCGGAGGCCGCCTCGCCCCGCAGCTCCTCGCCGATGGCTACACCGTCCGCTGCCTGGTCCGCTCCGCCGCCAAAATCGCCGGGCGCGACTGGTCGGACAACCCCAACGTCGAAGTCGTCGAATCCGCGCTCAACAACCCTGCTGCCCTCGAAAACTGCCAGGTAGCCTACTACCTGGTTCACTCCATGACCTCCGCCGCCGGGCGCTATGCCGACGAGGACCGTTCGCTGGCCACCCAGTTTGCCGAAGCCGCCAAAACCGCCGGCGTCCAGCGCATCATCTACCTCGGCGGCCTCGGCGAAACGGGCCCCAATCTCTCCGAACACCTCGCTTCCCGCCGCGAAGTGGAATCGGCGCTGGCCTCCACCGGCATCCCCGTCACCGTCCTCCGCGCCGCCATGATCATCGGCTCCGGCTCGGCGTCGTTTGAAATCCTCCGCTACCTGGTCGAACGCCTGCCCGTCATGGTCACCCCCAAGTGGGTCTCCACCAAGTGCCAGCCCATCGCCGTCCGCAACGTCATCGGCTATCTGGCCGGGTGCCTGGCCAACCCCGCCACCACCGGCCAAACCTACGACATCGGCGGCCCCGAAGTCCTTACCTACCGCCAGATCATGACCATCATGGCCGCTGAACTCAAGCTCCGGCCCCGCCTGATCATCCCGCTCCCCTTCTTCACCCCCAAGCTCAGCTCCTATTGGATCCACCTGGTCACCCCGCTCTCCAACGACATCGGCAAACCGCTCGCCGAAGGACTCAAAAACCCCGTCGTCTGCCGCGAAAACGCCATCCGCACGCTCATCCCCCAAACGCTCCTCACCGTCCAACAAGCCATCGCCGCCGCCCTGGTCAAAATAGCCCAGCACGGCGTCGTCACCAACTGGGCCATGGCCGGCCCCATTCCCGGCGATCCGGACTGGGCCGGCGGCACCGTCTTCCGCGACTCCCGCACTATCACCGTCAACGCTCCCGCCGGCGCCGCTTTCCGCGCGGTCTGCCGCGTGGGCGGCGGCCATGGCTGGTACGCGGCCGACTGGTTGTGGCAGGTCCGCGGCTGGCTCGACCGGCTCTTCGGCGGCCCCGGTCTCCGCCGCGGCCGTCGCGATCCCGAGCGGGTTGGATTCGGGGAAGCGCTCGACTTCTGGCGCGTCACCGGCATCACCCGGGACCGCCGGCTGGCGCTCCGCGCCGAAATGAAACTCCCCGGCGAGGCGCAGTTGGAATTCGAAATCACCCCCATCGATGAGACCCACTGCACGCTGCGCCAAACGGCGCTGTTCCAGCCCCGCGGCCTGCTCGGCCTGGCCTACTGGTACTCCGTCGTCCCTCTGCACCACGTCGTCTTCCGCGGCATGCTCCACGGCATCCAGCGTGAAGCCGAAAATGAGACTCCCTAGCACCGATGCCTTTTCACAACTCCACCATCGCCATCATCGGCGCCTCCGGCGCGATCGGTTCCGCCCTCGCCCGCCGCCTGAAATCCCAACACTCCAGCCTGGTGCTCATGTCCCGCACCCCCGAGAAACTCGCCGCGCTCAGCGCCGAACTTGACTCCCCCGCCATCACCCTGGACCAGCTCAACACCCCCATCACCGGCATCGTCAACTGCGCCGGCTCCATCCTGCTCAAACCCGCCCACCTCACCACCGACGACGAGTGGAATCAGACCATCGAAACCAACCTCACCACCGCCTTCCACACCGTCCGCATCGGTGCCAAAGCACTCACGGCCACCGGCGGCTCCATCGTCCTGTGCTCCACCGCCGCCGCCCGCGCCGGCTTCGCCAACCATGAAGCCATCGCCGCCGCCAAGGCCGGTGTCATCGGCCTCACCCTCTCCGCCGCCGCGACCTACGCTCCACGGAATATCCGCGTCAACTGCGTCGCCCCCGGGCTCGTCGACACCCCTCTCGCCGCCCGCATCACCGCCAACCCGGCCGCCCTCCAGGCCTCCACCGCCATGCACGCGCTCGGCCGCATCGGCCGCCCCGAAGACGTCGCCTCCGCCATTGCCTGGCTCCTCAACCCGGAGAACAGCTGGGTCACCGGCCAGGTTCTCGGGGTGGATGGCGGCCTCGCCTCCCTCAAGCCGCGCTAGCCTTCCCCTGCGCCAGCCCTCTCTCCGACACACTCCCGCAGCACCGCCTCCACCTCGCTCAGCTCAAACGGCTTCACCACGTAGCCGTTCATGCCCGCCTTCAAACACTCGTCGCGGTCCCCCATCATCGCATTCGCCGTCAGCGCAATAATCGGAATCCCGTTCCCCGCTGCCCGGATGCGCCGCGCCGCCTCCATCCCGTCCACCCCAGGCATCTGCACGTCCATCAGCACACAGTCAAACACCCCCGCGCTCAACTTCTCCAGCGCCTCGGCTCCATCCCCGGCCACGGTCACCGTATGCCCAGCCTTCTCCAGCAGTCGCACCGCCACCACCTGGTTCACCCGGTTATCTTCCGCCAACAAAATCCGCAACGGCACCACAGCTTCGGCAGCCACCGGCGTCTCCGGCGCCCGCTCCGGCCGGCTCACCGCCGGCATCCGCACCGTAAAATGGAAGACCGATCCCACTCCCGTCGCCGGATTCGGACTCTCCAGCCAAATCCGCCCATCCATCAACCCCACCAGCCGCCGGCAAATACTCAGTCCCAGTCCCGACCCGCCAAATCGCCGCGCCGTCGACCCATCGGCCTGCTGAAACACCTCGAATACCTGCTCCTGCCGGTCCGCCGGGATCCCCATCCCCGTATCGGACACCGTAAAGTGAATCTCATCCCCTTCCCCGCCCCGCGCCTCCAGCGCAATCTCCCCCGCCGCGGTGAATTTGACCGAATTGTTCAACAGGTTCATCAACACCTGGCGCAAGCGCATATCGTCCCCGAACACGAACGCCGGTACCCCATCGGCCACCTGCATCCGCAGCCCCAACCCCTTCGCTGTCGCCGGAATCCGCAGACTCCGCACCACCCCGCCCACCGTCTCGGCAATGGAAAACTCCACCGGCGCCAGGTCCAGCTTCCCCGCCTCGATCTTGGAAAAATCCAGAATGTCGTTCAACAGGTGTAACAGCGAATACGCGGTGAACTTGATCCCCTCCAAATCCTCGCGGCTCTCGCTACTGGTCTTCGAGCCCAGCAGCAACGTTGTCAGCCCGATAATCCCGTTCATCGGCGTCCGTATCTCGTGGCTCATGTTGGCCAGGAACTCGCTCTTGGACCGGCTGGCCTGTTCGGCAGCTTCCCGTAGCGCCGCCGCCTCATCCAGCTGCTGTTGAATCCGCGCCGTCTGCCAACGAACCTGCCGATGCAACGACACCACCCATCCGATCGCCCCGCCCGCCAGTAACGCCATCAAACCCAGGATCCACGCCACGTGGCCCAACGTCCACCACGACGGCCGCGCCACCACCGTCACATCGCCCGCATCCCGCAAAAGCAGTTGAAATCCGCGGGGCATCCGAAAGTGCCGCACCGGCTCCACGTCCTGCGAGATGCAAATTCCAGTCAACCGCACCCACGTCTGATCCGCCAACGCCTCCACCGCCGCAATCGGGCTCCCGGTCGGCAAGATCGCCGAAAACACCAATGCCCGCGAACTCCCGCTCCCGTCCGGCGACGCATCCAGCAGCAGCGTGTAGTGGCCCGGTGCCCACTGCCGCGTCACTAACCGTCCTTCCAATTGAACCAACTCCGCCTCATGGTCTCCCGTCAGCGCCTCACCCACCGTCACCGCCCGTGGAGCCGGCGCCGCCCCCCGTCCAAGCGGCCGGAATATCGCGTCCTGCAGACTGTGAATCGAATCCCCCAAAGACGGAAAGCCCACCACCGCCACTCG
>CAMATG010000381.1 GCA_945860645.1 Candidatus Sulfopaludibacter sp. SbA3
GCCTCCAGGGCCAAACCGCTGGGGAGAAGAAGGTCCACCGCAAAGGCCCCAAGCCGAAGCAGGCCCCGCTGTTCAATGGCGCCGTCTCCTACGGCAACCTCCTCTTCATCGCCGGCAAAGGCGCCCACTTCCCCGGCGACATCAAGGCCCACACCAAACACGTCCTCGACGAAGTGGAAAAGGAGCTCATCAACGCCGGTTCGTCCATGAACAAGGTGTTGAAGTGCAACGTCTACCTGAACGACCTGAAGGACTACAAGGAAATGAACGAAGCCTTCAAGGGCCGCTTCGGTGAGGAGCCGCCCGTGCGCACCACCATCGCCGCCGCCGGTGGCATCCCCGGCGATTCGCTCGTCGAAATCGACGTCATCGCCTACATCTAATCAGTCGCGATATAACCCGTTCGCGCGAATATAGCCAAGCACCGCCGGCGGCAACTCCGGCGGTGCCTCGCCCGCCCCCAGCCGCCTGCGAATGGTCGTGCTCGACACGTCCAACTGCAGCGTCTCCAGCCGGTGTACCCGCGCCCCCGCCGGAATGTCGTAGGTGTACCCCGGCCGCGATAGCACGATGAACTCCACCTGTTCCAACACGTCGTGCCACCGGAACCACGTCTCAATTTCACTGAACGCATCGGCGCCGATCAGGAAGTACAGCTCGCTCCCCGGCCCCAACTCCCGCCGCACCCGCTCAATCGTCAGGATCGAATAACTCTTCTCCTGCCCCTCTTCCAGCCGCGATGCGCTGAACCGCGCGTCACCCGCCGCCGCCAGTTCCACCATCGCGAGCCGGTGCGCATAACTCGCCGTCGTCTGCCGCTCCTTGTGCGGCGGAATCGCATTCGGAATCAGCAGCACCCGGTCCAAACCAAAGTGCTCCGCCGCCTCCCGCGCCACCGCCAGATGCGCATTATGTATGGGATCAAACGTCCCGCCAAACAGAGCCAGCCGCACCGCGTCGCTCAGAAGCTCAGCCCGATCAGCAGGTCAATCTGATTCGTCGACCGCAACGGCCCGGAATCGTTCCATCGCGTAAACCGGATCTCCGGCGAAATCCGCACATGCGGCACTTTCAGCTCAATCCCGCCCGCCCCCAGGAATCCGCGCCGGCTCTTGTCCACCGTCGCCCCGCCCAGGAACTTGCCCACGTCCCCCAGCCGCTGAAAGTTCATCCCCGCCCCGGCGTACGGACGCACGATGATCCCCGGCATTTTGAACTTCCCATACACCGGAAACTCCCACGTCGACGCCGTACCCTTGCTCAGCGGCCCCTCGGCGTCCCAACGCCGGTACAGCGCGTTCGCCTCTACGCCCAATCCAAACGGCAATCGAACTTCAAACATCGGACCCAGGATAATGTTCCCGCGCCCCTTGACGACACTGGTCAGCGCCCCCGTCTTCGACTCGGCCTTCAGGAAATCGCTCAATGGCAATCCCCCTCGCACTCCGTAGCCGATGTTCTGGGCGCTCGTAATGGCTAGGGTAAAGCTGAAGCCGACGAGAATTTTACGGATAAGTCCGCTCATTTCTATAGTGTAGGAGAAAAATGTGGCCGCGTACTGAGAGAACTGGTTACCTGTGCACACTACCACTTTGTGACCCTCAGATTTTCGATGCAGTTATTCGGCGGACGCTGCCTTCCGCCCGAGGATCAGCGCCGTGCCCGGCTGCTGCGCGTACTCAAATCCGCCGTCTCGCAAACGCGTTACGCCCGCGGGTATGACCCCGCCATCCACCGTGTCGAAAACCTCCCCACGGTCGACCTGCTCGAATTCCTCTGCCATCCCGAACGCTACACCAGCCCCAAACCCAAAACCTTCCGCGAACGTCTCCACTATCCCCTCGGACCCGCCCCCCGCACCGCCGTCATCGCCCGTGCCGTCGAAGAGTCCCGCCGCGTCCGTTGCTTCCAAGCTCTGCACGACCCAGCCCTCCGCGACTTCGCCCCCCCGGCCCTCGCCGCGCCCCTCGACGCTCTCCGCGCCGGCGCCGGCGACCCCGCCCCCCTCCGCAACGCCGTCATCGCCTTCACCGGCATCCTCGAAGGCCCGCTCACTCCCGACGACGCCGACCTCCTCTGGCGCCAATACCAAGTCCCCGTCTTCGAACAGTTCCTCGGCATGGACGGCGAACTCCTCGCCTGGGAGTGCGAGATCCACCACGGCCTCCACGTCCGCGAAGAATCCGCCCACTTCGAGACCATCCACGACGAGCGTCTGCTGATCAGCTTCCTCGCCAACCCCCGCCTCCCGGTCCTGCGCCTGGAAACCGGCCTCACCGGTCGCCTGGTCCATGATTCCTGCCCCTGCGGCGAGCCCGCCCCGCGACTGGTCGACCTCCGCCGCCGCACCGTCAAACGCGCCCCGGCAACCATTCCCATGTCCATCGCGGCGGTGAGCTAAAATAGAAATTCGTGCGGATGTGGCGAAATTGGCAGACGCCCTGGATTTAGGTTCCAGTGCCCGCAAGGGCGTGCCGGTTCAAGTCCGGCCATCCGCACCACTCTACCCCCGCCGGCCCACCGCCACCCGCGGAATCCCCGCCAAATCCGCAAAAATCTCGACAGCACCCCACCCCGCCATCAACTCGCCGATAGCCGCCGCCTGCCCAAACCCAAACTCAAACGCAAACACCCCGCCCGGTTTCAATACCCGCCAAGCCTCCGGAATCAACCGCCGGTAAATATCCAACCCCTCCACCCCCGCAAACAACGCCCCCGCCGGCTCCCAATCCCGAACCTCCACCGCCAGCCCCGCCCGATCCCCCTCCGGCACATACGGCGGATTCGAAACGACAACATCGAAAACCCCATCCCCAAACGCCGAACACAAATCCCCCAACACAAACCCCACCAACCCAGACGCATTCCGCCCAGCAATCACCAACGCATCCCCCGAAATATCCACCCCAAAAACGCGAACCGAAGCCTCCCGCGCCAGCGTCACCCCCACACACCCCGACCCCACCCCCACATCCAACACCCGGTCCCCCGCGCGCACCACCCCCAGCACCCGTTCCACCAACAACTCCGTCTCCGGCCGCGGAATCAACACCCCCGGCGCGACATAATAATCGCGCCCATAAAACTCCTGCCGCCGCGTAATGTACTGCGTCGGCTTCCCCTTCATCCGCTCGTGCAAATACCGCCCGTAGTGGATCCACCCCACCTCGGTCAGCTCGTCCTCGGAATGCGCCACCAGATAGATCCGCTCCTGCCGCAGCGCATGCGCCAGCAGCACTTCGGCCGTCAATCGGGGAGCGTCAATCCCAGCGTCGTTAAGAAGCTTTGCGCCCTGCGCCAGCGCGGTTCGTAGGGTCATCTTCGGCCTGCTGCTTCAAACGTTCCGCGTTGTTGAACGCCGTCAACCCGTCGATAAACGGATCCAGCTTTCCTTCCATCACCAGGTCCAACTGGTGCAGCGTCAGACCAATCCGGTGGTCCGTCACGCGGTTCTGCTGGAAGTTATACGTGCGAATCTTCTCGCTCCGGTCCCCCGACCCCACTTGCTTCTTCCGCTCCGCACCAATCAGCGCCTGCTGCTTCTCCAACTCCAATTCATACAACCGCGAACGCAACACCCGCATGCCCTTTTCGCGATTCTTAATCTGCGACTTTTCGTCCTGGCACGATACCACCGTCATCGTCGGCAAGTGCGTAATTCGTACCGCCGAATACGTCGTGTTCACCGACTGTCCACCCGGCCCCGACGAACAGAACGTATCGATGCGCAGGTCCTTCGCTTCAATATGCACTTCCACATCGTCCGCCTCGGGCATGATGGCCACCGTAATCGCCGACGTATGCACCCGCCCCTGCGTCTCGGTCTGCGGCACGCGCTGCACCCGATGCACGCCGCTCTCATACTTCATGCGGCTATAAACCCGGTCCCCGCTGATCAGCGCGATGACTTCCTTCACGCCGCCCACTTCGCTGTCGCTCACATCGGTCACTTCCACCCGCCACTTCAGCGTTTCGGCATACCGCGTGTACATGCGGAACACTTCGTTGGCAAACAGCGTCGCCTCGTCGCCACCCGTGCCCGCGCGAATTTCCAGCACGCAGTTTTTATCGTCGTTCGGATCCTTCGGCAGCAGCAAAAACTTCAGCTCGTCTTCGAGCGTCACCAACTGCGGCTCCATCGACGCCACTTCTTCCTGCGCCATCGCCCGGATCTCCGGGTCGCTCTCCTGCAGCATCCCCTGCGCCTGCTTCAGGTTCTCCGCCGTCGCCTTGTACTCGCGATACTTCGTCACAACTTCTTCCATATCGCGCTGGGCCTTGGCCGTCTTGCGATACAGTTCGTTGTCCGAAATAATGGCCGGATCGGCCATCTGCGCGCTCAGTTCTTCGTAGCGTTTTTCTAAATTGTCGAGTTTGTCGGAATATTGCATGGGGGTACCCTTTCCCGTTTCAAGAGGTTAAGACAACGGGGTGAGGGCTGCTAAGCGATAACGAGTTGTCCGCCCTGCTTCTTCTCCAGCGCCATCGCGCCTTCCAGCGCATGAATGGCGACTTCCACCTCAGCATCCGTCGGAGGCTGCGTGGTAATCTTCTGGAGCCAAAGGCCCGGGGCGGTCATAAGCGCGAGCAGCGAGCCGCGCTTGCGAGCGGCAAAACGGATCAGCTCATAGCTCAATCCGGCAATCAGCGGAAGCAGCGCGATGCGCGCCGCAAACTTCGCGGCAAACCCATCCAGCGGCAACAGCGTGTACAAAATCATCGAGATCACCATCACCACCAGCAGGAAACTCGTCCCGCACCGCGGATGGAAGGTGACAAACTTCTGCGAGTTCGCCGTCGTCACCGGCTTGCCCGATTCAAAATTGAAAACCACTTTGTGTTCCGCGCCGTGGAACTCAAACACGCGGTGAATGTCCTTATACCGCGACAGCGCGAACAGGAACGACACAAAAATCACAATGCGGATCACACCGTCCACCAGGTTGAACAAGATCCGGTTCTCCACCGCTGGGTAGACGTGCGTCAATTGCGTCGTCAGCCACAGTGGAACCAGCTTGTATAGAGCGATGAAGAAGACGAAGCTGAACACCATGTTCGCCGTCATCACCCATGCCGGAATCTCGGTCTTCTCCGGCTTGCCCTCTTTGTCGTTCTCATCGGCCATGGCCACGTTGGCGGAAAATTTCAACGCCTTCACGCCCAGCCACATCGCCTGCCCCAGCGTCCCCACACCCCGCAAAATCGGGTACTTGAAGATCGGATACGTCTCCGACACCCGCGGCAGCGGACTTTCTTCCGTGGCAATCTCACCAGACGCCCGGCGCACCGCCACACAATAGCTGTGCGGCGCCCGCATCATAACGCCTTCCATCACCGCCTGCCCGCCGACAAGGGTCTCCTCGCCGCTCTCAAGAATGGGCAGCATTTGCGTGTGTAGCGCGAGCCGAAGATAGGAACGGATGTTCATGTCAGTACAACAATAGATGCCTCCAGTGTAGCAGGAGGTTCCGTTTCCCTTCGCCGCCCCAAAACCGTTATCCTGTCCACACGCCATGCGGTCCTTATTCCTCCTCGCCGCCCTCTCCCTCCACGCCGAACAGTTCGTCCTCTTCGACGTCACCTTCCCCTTCACCAAAGCCGACGCCGACAACGCCACCCCCTCCCAATCCCACTTCTACGTCAAAGGCCCCCTCATCAGCCCCGCCCGCCCCGCCAACTGGCTCTCACCCGTCGATTACCGCAACGGCACCGTCCACATCCGCCTCGAAGTCCTCGAAAAACCGCCCGGCGCCGAACCCACCACCTGGACCCTCTGCTACATCCCCAACAAAGGCCAAAAGAACAACTACGGCTGCACCGGGATCGATCTCTACACCCAGCCCGGCGTCTACGAAAAGGACGTTGCAATGACCGCTTTCTGGGAAAACGACTCCATCATCTGGTCCGAGGGCATCAAGCAAATGGACCTCGTCATCAAGGACAACTCCGGCGGCCGCGGCCACGCCCACCGCCGGGCCGACCACGAAAAATTCTTCCCCACCAAAGTCCGCATCACCATGGTCCAAGTCTCCGCCGGAGCCAAATATGACCCCGCTCAAGTGCCTGGCCTTCCTCGCTAGCCTCGCCCTCACCGCCCAGAAATTCCCAGCCCCCGGTGACCCCTCCCTCACCGCCGTCCTCGAACACCGCCAGCTCCCCGCCGCCATCGAAAGCACGTTAACCCTCTACAAAAACGACAAACCCATCTTCCAAATCACCCCCGAAGCCCAGGAAATCGCCCCGCCCCAGTTCGCCGGAGCCACCTTCCTCTTCACCAGCACCCACGCCGCCCAACACACCGTCCACCTACTCCGCCACCCCGCC
>CAMATG010000382.1 GCA_945860645.1 Candidatus Sulfopaludibacter sp. SbA3
ACAGGGTCCCCGTTGAACCCGATCGCGACTTTTTAAAAATCACCCGCCGCCGGTTTTATCTGTAAACCGGCGGTCTGGTAACCTGTCAGTTCAAGGGATCGTCCCAACGGTGTCGTCGCCCCAGTCTGAATGCGATATCCGAACGCAGAAGGGCCGGTCACGCCACCACTCCATGAACGCCAGTTTCCCGTCTATTCCCTATTCCTTCCGCCGTTGCGCCGTGGCGCTCCTGGTTGGGCTCACTCTGTTTTCGGCCGGCTGCAACAAAGGCGAGTCGGAAGGCGCGCCTGGCGCGGGCAAAGGCGGCGGGGAGAAAAAGGGCGGCAAACAGGGCGGTGGCGAGGTTCCCGTATTAGTGGCCAAAGCTGCAACGAAAGAAGTCGCCCTGGAGTTAGAGGTCATCGGCAACGTCGAGGCGTCCTCCACCGTCATGATCAAACCGCAGGTTAGCGGAGAGTTGATTAAGGCGTTTTTCAAGGAAGGCGACTTCGTGAAAGCTGGCGCGCCGTTGTTTGAAATCGACAAACGGGCACTGGAAGCGCAGATTGCTCAGGCCGAGGCCAACCTGCTCCGCGCCGAAGCGCTTACACGCCAGGCCCAGGCCAACGTCGCCCGCAGTCGCGCGCAGTTGCAGTATTCGCGGGATCAGGCGGCGCGCTACGCCCAGTTGACCAAAGAGGGGATCTTCTCGAAGGAGCAGAATCAGCAGGCCGAATCGACGGCCCGCGCACAGCAGGAAGGAGTCGGCGCCGACATGGCCGCGATCGAAAGTTCTAAGGCCGAAATCGCGGCGCAACGCGCGATTGTCGACAACCTGAAAGTGCAGATGACTTTCACCACGATCAAGTCACCCATCTCCGGGCGCACCGGCACGATCTTGATAAAGGTGGGCAACATCGTCACGGCGAACGCCACCGAACTCGTGCAAATCAACCAGATCGACCCGCTCTTCGTCTCCTACGCCATCCCGGAATCCAAGTTGAGCATGGTGGAAAGCCGTTTCGGGAAAAGCAAAATCCCCGTATACGCGCTGACCCAGGAGGGCGAGGAATCTGCCGTAGGCGTGCTGAGTTTTTACGACAACACGGTCGACCCCTCCACCGGCACAATCCGCCTCCGCGCCACCTTCCCCAACACCGGGCGCAAGTTGTGGCCCGGCCAGTTCGTCCGTGTTCGCACCCGCCTTGGCACGGATCCCAACGCCATCGTCGTGCCCAATCAATCCGTGCAGACCGGCCCCGACGGCCAATTCGTTTTCGTGGTGAAAGAAGACCGGCGCGTGGAGATGCGCACCGTCACTACAGCGATGCGGAGCGGCCAGGATCTGGTGATCGCCAGCGGTCTCGCCGCCGGGGAAACCGTCATCACCGAAGGGCAGATGCGCCTGGCGCCCGGGATGCGCGTCGTCGTTCGTGACGGCCGCCCGCGCGACGGCAAAAAAGGCGGAGGTAAAAAAGGTGGCGAAGGCGCGGAGCAGGGCGGCGAGCCCGTACGGCCCAAGTCATGAACGTCTCCGAGATCTTCATCCGGCGCCCGGTAGCCACGTTGCTGATGATGGCCGGTATCGCCATGTTCGGCATCCTCGCCTACATGGCGCTGCCTGTGAGCGATCTCCCGGCAGTGGACTTTCCCACCCTCTCGGTCTCCGCCAGCCTTCCCGGCGCCGACCCGCAGACGATGTCGTCGTCGGTCGCCACACCTCTTGAACGGCAGTTCACCACCATCGCCGGCGTCGATTCGATGACGTCCACCTCTTCCCTCGGCTCCACGTCGATCACCATCCAGTTTGATCTCGACCGCAAAATCGATGGCGCCGCCGTCGACGTGCAAACGGCAATCTCCGCCGCCATGCCACTACTTCCGCCGGGCATGCCGTCGCCCCCCTCCTTCCGCAAATCCAACCCGGCCGACTCGCCCATCATGTTCATGGTGCTCAGTTCGCTCACCGCACCCATATGGGATGTGAACGAGTACGCCGACCGCACCCTGGGCCAGCGCATCTCCATGATCAATGGCGTGGCGCAGGTGCAGGTGATGGGCGCGCAAAAATATGCGGTGCGGGTGCAGGTCGACCTCGATAAACTGGCGGCGCTCAAGATCGGGGTCAATGAGGTGTCGGCCGCCATCTCCAACTGGAATGTGAACACCCCGACCGGCACCATGTGGGGCGATAAACAGGCCTTCAGCGTAGTTGCCAACGGCCAGTTGCCGCGCGCCAAGGACTATCAGGATCTGGTCGTCACCTGGCGGAACGGCACCCCCGTTCGTCTGGCCGACGTGGCCACCGTGCGCGATGGATCGGAGGACGAACGCACCATCGCCTGGACCTACGGCCCGGAATCAGGCGGTCGCGCCATCAACCTCATGGTGCAGCGCCAACCCGGCAGCAACGTCATCGAGGTGAACGACGCTATTAAGAAGGTGTTGCCATCGCTAAAGGCGCAGATGCCGCCGAACATGACGCTGGACATGCGCAGCGATCGTTCCAAGAACATTCGCGAGTCCTTCGAAGACGTGAAGTTCACCCTGATGTTGACGCTCGTCCTCGTCATCCTCGTCATCGCGTTTTTCCTCCGCCGCGCCTCGGCCACACTCATCCCGTCGCTCGCCCTGCCCTTCTCCCTCGTCGGCACCTTCGCCGTCATGTGGGCCATGGACTATTCGCTCGACAACCTCTCGATGATGGCCATCATTCTCTGCGTCGGCTTCGTCGTCGACGACGCAATCGTGATGCTCGAAAACATCGTGCGCCACATGGAACAAGGCCTTTCGCCGCTGGAGGCGTCTCTGAAGGGATCGAAGGAAATCTCCTTCACCATCCTGTCGATGACGATCTCGCTCGCCGCCGTCTTCATCCCCATTCTCTTCATGGGCGGCATCCTCGGCCGGCTTTTCCGTGAGTTCGCGGTCACCATCTGCGCCGCCGTTTTGATCTCCGGTTTCGTCTCCATCACCCTGACGCCCATGCTCTGCAGCCGCCTGCTCAAACACGAAGACCCAGGGCGTCGTGTGAATCCTCTTTCGCGCCTGATCGAATGGCTCCTGCGCGGCATCACGCGCTGGTACGAATTCTCGCTCACCTGGGTCCTCCACCATCGCCCCGTCATGCTCGGCGTCTTCTTCGCCGTCCTCGGCGCTACGGCATACCTGTACGAACTCGTTCCCAAAGGCTTCATTCCCGAAACCGACTCCGACCAGATTCAGGGCAGTACCGAAATGCAGGTCGGCACCTCCTTCGAAGCCATGAAAGTCCTGCAGCAAAAGATCATCGCCATCGTTCGCCAGGACCCTGACGTCGAAGGGTTCATGACCTCCGTCGGCGGCTCGTTCGGTGGCGGTGGCGGCGGCAACACCGGGCGTTTCTACATCCAACTCAGGCCCCGCCGCGAACGGACCTCCACCGCACAACAGATCGTTGCCCGCCTCCGTCCGAAAGTAGCTTCCGTTCCCGGCGTCCGCACCTCCCTCAGCCTTCCGGCCGCCATTCGCGTCGGCGGCCGAGGCTCCCGCAGCTCTTACGAATTGACGCTGCAAAGCGCCGACACCGCCGCGCTCTATCGCGAAGCCTCCGCATTCGAAAAAGAAGTCGCCAAGCTCCCGTCCATCCTCGACGTCAACAGCGACACGCAGATGCGCACTCCACGAGTCCGCATCGAAGTCGATCGCGACAAAGCCGCTGTTTACGGCCTGAATTCGCAGGAGATCCAGCAAAGCCTCTACAGCGGCTACGGCCAGAGCTGGGCCTCCACCATCTACGCGCCCACCAATCAATACCGCGTGATGTTTGAAGTCATGCCGAAGTTCCAGAACTTCGCCGACATGCTGTCGAAGGTCTATTTGAAAGGGGCCGGCGGCACTGTGGTCCCGCTCGATGCCGTGACAAAACGCGTTGAGGACGTCGGCCCGCAGACCATCGCCCACACCGGCCAACTCCCCTCTGTCACCATCTCCTTCAACCTGAAGCCGGGCATCGCCCTCAGCCAGGCCGTCGAAGAAGTCTCCGAACTGGCCGCGGAAAAACTCCCTGGCTCCATCAATACCAATTTCACCGGAACCGCCAAAGTCTTCCAGGATTCGCTGAAAAATCTCGGACTGCTCCTCGGCATCGCCATCCTCGTCGTCTACATCGTCCTCGGCGTGTTGTATGAGAGCTTCATCCACCCGCTTACGATCCTCTCCGGCCTGCCCTCGGCGGCATTCGGCGCGCTGTTGACGCTGCTCATCTTCGGCATGGAACTCAACATCTACGGCTTCGTTGGCCTCATCCTGCTCATCGGCCTCGTCAAGAAGAACGGCATCATGCAGATCGATTTCGCCCTCGAGCGCCAGCGCCAGGGCCTCTCGGCCCGCGACGCCATTCACGAAGGCTGCCTCGCCCGCTTCCGTCCCATCATGATGACGACCATGGCTGCGCTGCTCGGCACCCTCCCCATCGCCTCCGGCTACGGTGCCGGCGGCGAGGCACGCAAACCGCTCGGGCTCGCCGTCGTCGGCGGGCTTCTCTTCTCCCAAGCCATTACCCTCTATCTGACTCCCGTGGTCTACACATATCTCGACGCCCTGGTCAACCGCCGCCGCGGTCCCGCCGCAAAGTCCCTTCCCTCCATCCCGGCGCCCACGCCGCTGGAAGGTCGCGGATGAGCGTTTCCCTTACCTTCATCGAACGGCCCATCGCCACCACGTTGATGATGTTCGCCATCGCGCTGTTCGGCTCCATCGCCTATCAGCAACTGCCCGTCAGCGATCTCCCCAACGTCGACCTGCCCACCCTCCTGGTCACCGCGCAACTCCCCGGCGCCAGCCCCGAGACGATGGCCTCCGCCGTCGCCACGCCGCTTGAAAACAACTTCGCCATGATCGCCGGCCTCTCGTCGATGACCTCGGTGAACACCCTCGGCTCCACCCAGGTCACGCTCGAGTTCGACCTCAGCCGCGGCCTCGACGGCGCCGCCGTCGACGTCCAGGCAGCCATCACGCAGTCCTCCCGCCTCCTCCCACCCGGCATGCCCACGCCGCCCACTTTCGCCAAGGTCAACCCGGCCGATCAGCCCATTCTCTTCCTCTCCCTCAGCTCCACCACCCTCCCGCTCTACACCCTCAACGAATACGCCGAAACCCGTGTCGCCCAGCGCATCTCGCAGGTAACCGGCGTCGCCCAGGTGCAGATCCTCGGCGCCCAACGCTACGCCATGCACGCGCAGATGGACCCCTACGCCATGGCCTCCCGCCAGATCGGCATTAATGAGGTGGAACAGGCCCTCCGCAGTTGGAACGTCAACCTGCCCACCGGTACCATCAACGGGCCCCAGCGCGCCTTTACGCTCCAGGCCAGCGGCCAGTTGATGAACGCCGCCGCCTACAAATCCATCATCGTCGCCTACCGCAAAGGTTCGCCCGTGCGGTTGGAAGAACTCGGCACCCTCGCCGACAGCGTGGAGGACGAACGCACCGCCTCCTGGTTCTGCCGCGAATCCGGTTGCAATCGTTCCATCGTCCTCGGCATCCAGCGCCAGCCCGGTACCAACACCATGGCCGTCGCCGATGGCGTCAAAAAACTGCTCCCGGTTTTCAAGACCGAACTGCCGCCCTCCGTCGATCTGCAGATCTTCTACGACCGCTCCGACACCATTCGCGAATCCTTCCACGACGTGAAATTCACGATGGTGCTGACGCTCTTCCTCATCGTCGGCGTCATCTTCGTTTTCCTTCGCAACGTCTCGGCCACGCTCATCCCGTCGCTCGCGCTTCCCTTCTCCATCGTCGGCACCTTCGCCGTCATGCACCTCTGCAGCTACTCACTCGACAACCTCTCGATGATGGCGCTCATCCTCGCCATCGGCTTCGTTGTCGACGACGCCATCGTGATGCTCGAAAACATCGTGCGTCACCTGGAAATGGGCAAGCCCCCGATGCAGGCGGCCATCGAAGGCTCCCAGGAGATCGCCTTCACCATCGTCTCGATGACCCTCTCCCTCGCCGCCGTCTTCATCCCGGTCCTCTTCATGGGCGGCGTGCTCGGCCGGCTCTTCAACGAATTCGCGGTCACCATCTGCGTATCCATTCTCATCTCCGGTGTTGTCTCGGTCACCCTGACGCCCATGCTCTGCAGCCGCTTCCTGTCCCGCTCTCACGGCCACGGCGGCAACAAGGGCTGGTTCTTCCGCGTCACCGAAAAGTTCCTCGACGGCATGCTGAACGTCTACGATCAGAGCCTGCAATGGGTTCTCAAGTGGCGCCTGGCCACCATGGTTTTCTCCATCCTCATCCTCGCCGGAACCGTCCAACTGTTCGTCATC
>CAMATG010000383.1 GCA_945860645.1 Candidatus Sulfopaludibacter sp. SbA3
AAACGATGCGAACACGGGACTGGTTTCGGGGCGCGGGGCCTCGGAACAGTTGATCAGCCAGGAGGCGCTGGCGAGTGTCGAGGTTCTGACGCACAACTTTAAGGCCGAGTATGGGCGCAATTCGGGAGGCGTCATTTCGCTGATCACCAAGTCGGGGGGAATGAGGTGCACGGCAGCGCGTACCTGTACCACAACAACTCAGCGCTTTCGGCGCGGAACTTTTTTGACAGCGCGGTGCCGAAGGAGCGGACGAATCTGCCCGGGTTCACCGTTGGCGGCCCTGTGGTGAAAAACCGGGCGTTTTTCTTTGCGCAGTACGAGCGGTTTCTGGTTCGGGGCACTGGCCGGGCCACCTTCCAGGGGCTTACGGACCAGGAGCGGGCTTCGGCCGCGCCGTCGGTACGGGCACTGGTGGCGCTCTATCAGCCGGTAGCGTCGGCAGCCTCGCGCATATTCACGCGAGGGGTGCCGAACACGATCAACCTGGACACCTTTCTCGTTCGCGGGGATACGGTGCTGACATCCCGCCAGACGCTGATGGCGCGGGTCAGCAATACCAAGTCGGGACTGCTGTATCAGGATACGGGTGGGATTGTGGGCAGTTCAACGGATGGCACGCGGCAAACGCTGGGCGCGACATTGCAACATGCCTACACGGTTTCGCCCAGCCTGTTCAACGAGGCGCGTCTTGGCTTCAATCGTCAAATCGCACAGGATTCGGACAATCCGAATCCCGCGTTTCTGGGTAACCCGGCCATTAACGGCTCCGTTGGGTCTCTGCGGGTAACCGGGTTGACGGCACTGGGCATACCCACGTTCCTGAACAGCTACAACTTCCAAAACAACTATCAAGTGATGGACGACTTGACGTGGAACCGTAACCGGCACACGTTCAAGATGGGTACTAGTGTCCGGCGGATTCAGGTGAACGATGGCAGTGTGACGAGTGCATTCCGGGGGACGCTCACGTTCAACAGCATCGCCGCGTTCCTGGCGGGAACGCCGAACGCGTATTCGATTGTGGCCGGGAATCCACGCATTGGCCTGCGCCGCACAGAGTGGCAGAGCTACGTGCAGGACGATTGGCGGATCTCGTCCCGGCTGACCCTGAATCTGGGGCTGCGCTACGAACTGAACACTTCGCCGACTGAGGTTGCCGGGCGCATCGCCTCGCAGTATCTATTGCGAACGGATCGCAATAATTTCGCGCCGCGGGCCGGGGCAGCGTTCCAGATGAATGATAAGACCGTGGTCCGAGCCGGCTATGGCATCTACTTCAACGTGTTGGAGACGAGTTTTATTGGACTGACGCGCTTTAACCCGCCGATGTTGCGGACGTTCGACGCAGTGAACCCGACGTTCCCGAACCTGGCCGCCCAGGCACAGTCGGGATTGCCAAGCGGGTTGGTGATACCCAACCAGGCCAGCGCCACGCCCTATGCGCAGCATTTGAACCTGTCGTATGAGCGGCAGATGTTCCGTCCGGATTCGACGCTTTCCGTTGCCTACGTGGGCACGTTGGGGCGCAAGCTGTCACGGACGCGACGGCCCAACGGAGGCGAGCAACTGGCGCAGAATCTTCGAGCGGATCGTTCGCAGGGGGTTATCAATGTCCTGGAGACTTCGGCGAATTCCGACTATCAGTCGTTGCAGGTGAACTACTCCCAACGCTTTGGCGCGGTGACCGTACGTACGGCCTATACGTGGTCGAAGTTCCTCGACGACATGTCGGACATCGCCGGCAGCAACACCAATGTGGACCGGGGGGCGCTGGCGCTGGATGAAAACCGGCTATTTCTGGATCGGGGCCTTTCGGCGCACAACATGCCGCACGTGGCCACCATCAGCTTCCTGTACCGGTCTCCGTTTTTCAAGAACAACCGGGCGCTGGGCGGATGGATTCTTTCCGGGATGAACTCGCTGCAATCGGGGCGCCCGTATACGATTTATACGGGCACGAATACGCCGCTGGGCAATAACAACCAGAGGCCGGTTGGGATTCCGGGATCGCTGCTCTTCTCGGCGGGCGATCCGACGGCGGTCCGTTTTGCGCCAGGGTACACGGCGCTCAGCCTCCGTCCCGGCGCTACCGAGTTCGGCTCACTTGGCCGAAATACAGGGGTGGGCGATGCCTTCCTCAATGTGAGCGGTTCGATCCAAAAGGATTTGAAGCTGGGCGAGCGCGTAACGACGCAGATCCGCGTGGAGGGCTTCAACCTGTTCAACACGACCAATTTCAATGCGATTGACTCGGTGATGAGTTCTGCTTCGTTTGGCCGCTACACGACGGCATTCGACGCACGCCGGGTCCAGTTCGCACTGCGCTTTGTTTTCTAAGAACGTAAAGGGAGAAACCGAATGAAAACGAATATTCTGGTGGCGGCGACGCTGGGCCTTGGCCTGCTTGGCGCAGCGGCGGTTACAACGCCTGGGTTGTTAGTGGAGAGTGAGAGCCACGCGGTGGCCAAGGGGCGCAATCCCAAGTTCGTAACCCGGCGCTCGCACGGCGTGATGCTGCTTTACTCGCAAGCGGCGGCGGGCGGGGGAATGGACTTGTACTATCAATCGTCGAACGATGTGGGGGAGACGTTCTCGCCGCCCCAACGGGTGAACCACGTACCCGGCGAGGTGTCCGATCATGGCGAGAATAGTGCGCAATTGCTGACCTCTCCGGACGATCAGTCGCTCTACGCGGTGTGGAACCAGCGAGACGCCAAGGGCGGATCGCACATCCGGTTTTCGCGGGCGGGCGCGATGCAGACGGCCTGGTCCCCGGCGATTACGGTGGATGACGATCCGGGGCCGAACTCACACGGTTTTCAAGGCGCGGGGGTGGGACCGGACGGCACAATCTACATTGCCTGGCTGGATGGCCGGGACAAAGAAAAGGCCAAGACCGGGGACTATACGAGTGCAGGTTCGGCGGTTTATCTGACGCGCTCGACGGACGGAGGAAAGACGTTTTCGAAGAACATACGGATCAGCACCGATGTCTGCCCGTGCTGCCGGGTTTCGTTCGCGGTGGTTGGACAGCGGGTCTTCTTCGCATGGCGTGGGGTGGACAGCGGCGACATGCGCGACATCTACGTTGCGTCATCGCAGGACAAGGGCGAGACGTGGAACAAGCCGACGGCTGTGAGCCGGGACAAATGGAAGATCAACGGCTGCCCGCACGTCGGGCCCAGCCTGGCATCACTGAATGGGAAGCTGCACGTGACGTGGTTCAGCGAAGGGTCCGGCAAACCGGGGATCTACACGGCGTCCTCCGGCGACGGCGGGGAGACGTTTGGACCGCGGCGGTTGGTTTCCGAGGGCGTGTTTGACCCGACGCATCCGATGACGGCGGCGTCGGAGGACCGCATCGGCGTGGTGTTTCAGGCTCGTGAGGGCAAGGATGGCTGGGGCAAGATGGCCGTCTTCTATCGGGAGCTATCCGCGACCGGGGTGATGTCGAAGGTTGTGCGTGTCGGCACGCCCAAGACGGGTTCCGTCGTCTATCCATCGCTGGCCCTGGGGATGTCCGGGCGGATCGTCGTTGGATGGACCGAGGTGAGCGAGGGGATTCCGACGGCGTATATGATCCGCGCCCGGCACTCCGACTAGGTGCAGGGGACGGGGGTGGTCCAGACGGTGGACCACCCCCGTCGCTATGCTATTTGGCGGGGGGCTCACTGTGGCGGCTCTGAAGGGTTGCGGGTTGGCGGTGTTGGCGGTGGTGGTGCTGTTGTGCGTGGTGCTATGGCGGTGTAACCGGCTGGTGCCGGATGCGGAATTGCGAACGGCGTTTTGGGCGCACCGGGGGGAGTTGGAACAACTGCGGCGGATGGCGAATGAGGACCACCTGACCGGGCGGGTGCATGCGACGTATGTGGATGCGAAGCACTTGTCCGAGGCGCGGGTGCGGGAGTACCGGCGGCTGATGAAGGAGTGTGGGGTGGTGCGGTTGTGGGCGCATGGGGAGCAGTTGGAAATGTTGGTGGACGCGACCGGTATGTTGGATGTGGGGACTTACAAGGGGTATGAGTGGGAAGCGGCGCAGAAGCGGCCGCTGGCGCGGACACTGGACGAACCTTGTGCGGGGGGGAAGTATTGTGAGGCGGCGATTCCGTTGGAGGGGAATTGGTGGATAGTGCGGTACGAGTTCCGCTGAATTTACGGGTTCGTACAATTTTTTGGGCGTTCATCCGTCTTCCTTGGTGTATGAACGAATTGGTGATGGAGCGGGAGCGGCTGTGGCGGTTTATCCGCCGGCGGGTTCCGGATGTGCGGGACGCCGAGGATATTCTGCAGGACGTGTTGTGCGAATGGCTAGAGGCGGAGCGGGTATTGGCGCCGATTGAGCAGGCCGGGGCTTGGCTGTTCCGGGTGGCGCGGAATCGGATTACCGATTTGTTCCGGAAGCGGCGGACGGATTCGTTGGAGGAGTTGATGTTGGAGGAGGTTCTGCCTTCGGCCGATGGCGGGCCGGAGGCGGCGTATGCGCGAGGTGTTTTGCTGGAGGTGATTGGAGAGGCGTTGGAGGAGTTGCCGGCGGCCCAGCGGGAGGTGTTTATGGGGCATGAGATCGACGGGAAGTCGTTTGCGGAGATGGCGGCGGAGAATGGCGTCGCCGTGAACACGTTGCTATCCCGGAAGCGGTATGCGGTGCTGGCGCTGCGGCGGCGGTTGCAGGTTGTTTATGACGAATTAAAGGAGACACTATGAGACGGTTTCGGTTTGTTCCGATGGTTTTGATTGGGGTTGGCTTGTTTGGGGCGGCGGTGCACCAGTTGTGGAATCTGCTGATGCCGACGATTTTTGGATTGCCGGTGATCGGGTTCTGGCAGGCGGTGGGGCTGCTGGTGTTGGGGCGTCTGCTCGTTGGCGGGGGGCTGCGACGGCCGCATTGGCGGGCGCGGGTTGCGGCGATGTCGGATACCGAGCGCGCGGCGTTTCGGGCGGGGATGGGGAGGCGGTGCGGGGTGAGTTAGCGGCGGCGGGTGGTGAGTGTGTTCGGAGAGGGCTGTTTGGGGTGGCGGTGCACCAGTTGTGGAATCTGTAAATGCCGGCGATTTTCGGATTGCTGGTGATCGGGTTCTGGCGGGTGCGGGTTGCGGCGATGTCGGACGCGTTCGCGGTGGCGCCGGGTGGCAGGGTGTTCGGTGAGGGCAGCTGGACAGCCATTGTGGAAGCTGATGATGCTGCGATTTTTGGATTGCCGGTGCTCGGGTTCTGGCGGGCGCGGATTGCGGCTGGTTAGCGGAGGCGCCAAGTGGTGAGGGTTTCGCCGCCCTCTTTGGTGGACTGGTAGGTTGCCGGGCGAGGGCGGTTGGGAGCTGCGAGGCAGGTTTTGAGGTTTTTTGCCCCTTAACTCGTAGATGCCGCGTTGGAGGGCGCCATCGCTTTCCAACTGGAAGGTGTTGGGGGCGTCGTCGCTTTTGCTGAAGGTGCCTTGCTGGAAGAGCTGCGGGCCGAAATGGAGCGTGCTTTCGACGCCGGTGATTTTGCGGACTCCCGCTTTGACGAGGCTGGGCATGAGGGGCTCGCCGGCGCGGAGACAGCTCTGCATCTGCCATTCGCCTTGTAGTTCTGGAATGGGATGGCGTGGGCCTGCCTGGGCTGGGTTGGCTCGGGCTAGCGTCTCGAGGGCGTGGTTCTTCGAGGACTTGAAGGCTTTGGGGGCCGGACCGCCGGACATGTTGAGGCAAAGGCGCCAGCCGGTTGGAGTGATTTCGTAGATGCCGTGATTGGCGTTGCCGGCTTCGGGGCCGGTTTCAAAGTGGAGGGTGATTTTGTTGGGGCTGGTTAGTTCGAGGCGACCGGTGTATTCGGCGCCCATGCCGGTGGAGGTGAAGTGATTCTGATCGATTACGATGCGGCCGGAGGCGCCTACAGGGGCGCCGGCAAGTTCGAGGGACTCGATTTGCCAGGCGCCCTGCAGGGATTCGATCGCAGTGATCATCAGAAGTAGAACTTGGCGCCGAGGACTACGCGGCGGGCGTCAAGGCTGGAGGTGTACTGGCCGAAGGTGCCGGAGACCTGGCGGTTCGCCGCGTCGAAGCGGGCCGTCGTGTCTACACCCTGGAAATTGGTGTGGTTGAAGAAGTTGTAGAACTCAAAGCGCAGCTGGAGGCGCTTGGCGTCCGATTGGCCAACCGGGATGTTCTTGATGATGGTCACATCGTAGTTGGCGATGCCGGGTCCGCGGAGAACGTCCTTGGGGGCGTTGCCGATGCCGAATTCGGCGCGGGTGGGCGGAGCGAAGACCGACGTGTCGAAGTGGCGCGTGGGGGTGCGGTCGCCTTTGGGGATG
>CAMATG010000384.1 GCA_945860645.1 Candidatus Sulfopaludibacter sp. SbA3
ACATTGATGACTTGTTTCGGATTGCCGAGCATGCCTACGACGTCCGCAGTGGATTGTCCGAGCGAGATGGTGACTTGCGGTGCGCCTTGGGAGGCGTCCTGGGTGGCTTCGGTTTCGAGCGCGGTGGCGGCCTGGACCTCTTGTTTCAGTTCGGTGGCCACCTGCGTGTCTGGAGGGGGAGCGGCTTCGACGAAGGCCGACTGGCGAGCGTTGGCGTTGACGTCGTCCGGAATGGGCGGCACGCCATTCATGCCCGCTTTCGAGCGGAGTTCATCGACGCCTTGGGCTAGGGATTCGCGCATCTGGTTGTAGAAATCCTGCAGATCCTCCAGGCCCACGTTGACGAAGGTGCCGAGGCGGCAACTGCCGGGTTTGGAGGCGACGACTTCAAGAGTGGCCGCGGTTGCCTGCGGCGGGGGGGACGAGGCGAGACGGATGACGTCGCCGCGGGAGATGTTACAGCCTCCGCCGGCGGTGTCGGCCACGTCGAGCGAGTAGGAGACGATGAAGACGTGGGGGTTGTTGTCCGAGAGCAGTCGCGGGAAGCCGGCCTGCGGATCGGGCGCTTCGTTGCGGGCCAGCGCATCGGCATCGGCGCGTTCGACGGCCAATTGCCGCTCGATTTCGATGGAGATGGACTGTTTGACGGCAGCCGAGAGCGGTACTGCGCCCGTGAGTGGCGTTGCGGCGCTGTTCTCTTCGTAGCCATCGGCGAGGCGGGCGGAGAGGACGTAGTCAGTTAGCCAGTACGATGGCGCCGGGTAATAGGAATACGGCGTGAAATAGCCGCGATAGTGGCCGTACCAGGAGGCGCTGAGCCAACCCCAGGCGAAGCCGACGGAGCCTCTCCAGGGCCGGTGGAACCAGCTGTAGAAGCCGGAGTGGTAGTAGCGCGTCGGCACGTAGCTGTGAAGCGTAATGCCGCGGTAGGCGTAGGGGCGGTAGTAGCGGGAATAGGTGTGGCCGCGGAGGAAGTAGCTGCGGTTGACGAATTCGTGGCCGCGATAGGCGAAGGGCCGTTGGACGAAGCCGTGGCCGTTGCGGTTGGTGACGACCATGCTGCGGTCGGTGCGGCGGACGATGATGCGACGGGAGTTGCCAGCGCCATGTTGGATGGTCATGTTACCGCGGGTGACGGAGCCGATGCGGCCGTCGGGGCGGTAACGGACTTCGGAGCCACTGCGGCTGCGGAATGTTTCGACGCGACCTTGCGGATTGCGTGTGAACTCGCCGCGCGGGGCGCGACTGGCATTGGCGTTGCGGTCAAAGCCGCCGGGGTTTCGGGGTTGCTGCGGATTGGCGTTGGCGTTGCGGTCGAAGCCGCCGGGATTTCGGGGCTGCTGGTTGGCATTGCGATCCATGCCACCCGGGTTCCTGGGTTGCTGCGGATTGGCGTTGGCGTTGCGATCGAAGCCGCCGGGGTTTCGGGGCTGTTGGTTCGCGTTGCGATCCATGCCACCCGGGTTTCTGGGTTGCTGCTGGTTGGCATTGGCGTTGCGATCGAAGCCGCTGGGTTTCTGCGGGACGCGGGCGGTGTCGGGACTCGCCGCGGCGGCCGGGCGTTGTCGATCCGGAGCCCCTGGATTGCCGCCGGGGCCACTGTAGGCGCCGCCGACTGCTCTGCCACCGGGCTGTCTGGGTTCAGCGGCGGGGGATGCCGTTGCGGGCGCCGCGTTGCGGGGCGGGCGGGCCTCCTGACCTTGGTTTTCCGCGCCGGTGCGGCGCGTTTCGCGCGGCCCGGCCTGACGCTGGCCTTCGGTTTGTTTGTCGCCTTCCCGATCCCTCTGACGTTGACCTTGGGCGATGGGTGATGCGAGTGTTATTGCGACGCATAGCCGCAGCCCGATACTAACGCATGTTCGCGAATTGATCGGTAACATATGAAACTCCCTACTTCACGTCGATGACCTTGCCGTCGAGGAAGATCACCTTGATTTCCGGATAGAAGAAAATGAGTTTTCGGTTGATGTCGGCGACCATTGGAGGCTCGCCCATCGCCGAGATGACTTGATCGATAGCGGCTCCGATTTCAATGGTGGCTGGTTGTTGCGTCGGCTGCTGCGCGGGCGGCGGGGGGCGGTCGTCCACCAGGAGTTCGTCAATCAACGGGGCCACCTGATCGAATGACGCATTCGCCAGCACCCCTTTAGGGAACTGAAACGCCACCGACGCCTTCACGCGAATGCCGTGAATCGTTTCGACGGAGAGCAGGTTCAGCACGACACTGGTTTCCTTCACCTCCGTCTTTGTCACGAAGACGCGGTCCCCGGTGACGAGGCGGCCTGCGGTGTTTTGATCCTGCGCGAACAGATTCAGCGCGGACCGTTTCACCAGGCCGTCCTTGTAGTTGTTTTGGGCGTGGAAGGGGGCATCGGCCGGGTTGGTGGTGATGCCCTCTTTGCGCACGACGAGGATGATACCCGGCTCGATGATTTCACCGGTACGGCCGTCGGCGTTCGTCCATGGGTAGGCAGAACGCAGACTGGACTGCAGGGCCGTGTTGGCGGCCGGGTCCTTGGCCTCGGCGGCGGCAGTACCGGCAATCAGGAAAGAGAAAATGGCGACGGATCGGTTCATAGATCCTCCGTGGTTCGATGCGTTTCGCAGTGGCTAGCGCCGGTAGGGGCGTTCGATGTTCCTGTGCAGTTCGCGCAGTAACCTCAGGTCATTTGCCAGCATATTGCGGTCACCAGGGCGGAGCCGACCGCGCTCGACGAGGGCATGCAGATTAGCGATGGCCTGATCGAGTTCGGGCCGGTTGTAGCGACCGCGCTCCCAGGAACGCTGGAAGTTGGCCAGCCCTTCGCGGGCCTCCATAAAGCGGCGCATGTCCGGCGGAGTGATGTAGTGCAGGCTGCGCTGTGCATGGTTCAGGTCGGCGCGTACCCTGTCCAGGGTGCCTCTTCCGAAGCGGTGATATCTTTCGTCGCCGCGCTCCTGGTAACGAGGGCGGGGCTGTGCATCGGCGGACGCGGTAAGCATGAGCAGTGTGGCCGCCGTGGCGAGTGCTTGGATGAACCCTTTCATAGAGACCTCCTTGGGGAGCGGAATCCAGCAGGAGGGCAGCCTCTTCGGAATTCCCGTTCCGTAGATTGGGTTACAACAATTGCGCCGCAATTGACTAGCCACGCAAAAAACTGGGTTATATGGGTCATCCTGGGGTGGGGCAAGTGGGTGAAGGCGGGTGAAATGCCCCGATGTGGGTGAGGTCACCCGGAAGTGGGTGACGGGTGTGTGAATTCTCGCGGTGGGGACTCGAATTCCGACAGTGGATTGCGCTAGGGTGGATTCGATACTCAGTAGTTTTTAAGGAGACCCTGAAGATGACCCCTGAATTTGCTGTGGGCCTGCGCGAGTTTTTGCTCGGCGCGTTGGATAGTGAAGTTCCGGCGACAAAGAAAGTGATCCTGGCGATGCCGGAAGGCAAGCTGGACTATTCCCCGGACGAAAAGTCGATGCCGGCCGGAAAACTGGCGTTCCACATTGTGGCCAGCGAAGTGTGGTTCCTGGAGTCGATAGCGGCGGGCGCCTTCGGCGCATTTCCGAGCGGCGACGCGCCGGCGACGGCGGCGGGAATTGTGGAATGGTGGGAACCGGCTCGTGCGGCGGCGCATGCGAAGGTGGCGGCGATGACGGGCGACGACCTGGCCAAGATCGTCGATTTCTACGGCATGTTCCAGTTGCCGGCGGCGGCGTATGTGAACTTCGCCAACGTGCACTGCATTCACCATCGCGGCCAGTTGTCGGCCTACCTGCGGCCGATGGGCGGCAAGGTGCCGTCGATCTACGGCGGGTCGGCGGACGAACCGATGAACATGTAGTTCACGATTCCGTTTGGAAAGCAAAAGGGCCGTCGAGCGACGGCCCTTCTTTAATTGATGCGGGCTTTGCGGAGGCGGTAGTCTTCCACCTGCGTGGGCATGCGGACGACGCGGCACATCTCAAACAGGCGGGAGCGGGCGCGCATGCCGATTTGATCGATAAGGGATCGCTTGTAATCGGTCCCGCCGGCGGAACGGTCTCGCGGGCCGGCACTTTGGATGTCGTGGTCCGGCAGGTTGGTGGTGGCGATGATGGGTTTTTTGTGGTTGCAGCGATGGGTGATCAGGCTGGTGACGGTGTCCTCCACCCAATCGGTAATGCGGTGGGCGCCCAGATCGTCGAGCAGCAGGACTTCGGCGTCGAGAGCGGTGGCGTAGGCTTCGCGGTCGCCGGAGCCGGAGGCGGGGTCGTAGCTGGAACGTATCTTCTGGAGTAAGTTCTGGTAGTCGAAAAAGAGTCCGTTGTAGCCGCGGCTGATTAACATGCGGAGCGCCGCGACGGCTAAGTGGGTTTTGCCGGTGCCGGGTTCGCCGATGAGGAGCAGGCCGGGCTTTTCGACGTTGGGAAACTCGCGCGCGTAGCCGCGAACGATGAGCATGACGGTTTGGAGGGCGGGGTTGGCCTGGGCGTCAAAGTTGTCGAGCGAGGCGTTCTGGTAGAGGGCGGGGAGGCCGGAGTATTGCAGCGTCTGGCGCTGGATATCGCCGACGGTGCATTCGCACCGGGTGGCGCCGGAGATGCCGTTTCGCTCTTCAACTCTCCAGCCGCTTCCGCGGCAGATCGGGCAGGCGGGATCAGGCATATTACTCCAGTGTAACCAGCACTTGTCCTGACGCGACGGTATCGCCGACGGCGACGCGCACAGCGGCCACCGTGCCCGGGCCGGGGGAGCGGACTTCGTTCTGCATTTTCATGGCTTCCAGGATCAGCAGTCCGGTGGCGGCTTCCACCGTTTGGCCGGGCTCAACGAGGACCTTGATAACCTTGCCGGGCATGGCGGCCTTGACGTCTCGGCGGCCGGAGTCGTTGCCCGCATTGGCGTTGCGGCGGCGGTTGCGGGGATCAGCCAGAGAGAGTTGAACCTCTTTGCCATTCACCAGCAGTCGGCCGCCGCCATGGGTGATTTTGTGGACTTTTCCGCTCTTGTCGAGGACTAGCGTGGTGCCGGTTTCCAGAGCGTGGCGTTCGGCGGAGGACGGATCGATGTCGATCTCTTTCTCGGTATCGGGTGTGATGAGGATGCGTTTCATCGGCGGCTCCATTCGGAGCGGATGGCGGTCGGCCGCGCGGCGTCCGGCGGGGCTTCGGCGGCGGCGAGGATGGCGATGGCGGCGTCGAGTTCGGCGTCGGACAGCGTCGTGTCCGGCTTGTAGGCGAAGGTCTTCAAGAACCCGGTATGCAGGTTGCCGGTTTGGAAGTCCGGGTCCCGCAGCAGTTGGCGGAAGAAGGCGACGTTGTTGGCGATACCCAGGATTTCCGTTTCGCCCAGGGCGCGAGCCATGCGGGCAATGGCGCGCGGCCGGTCTTCGGCCCAGACGCAGAGCTTAGCCAGCAGCGGGTCGTAATCCATGGGAACGGTCCAGCCTTCGTAGACGCCGTTGTCGAGCCGGATGCCGGGGCCGGAGGGCATGCGGAGCCGGTCGATGCGGCCAGGGGAGGGGAAGAACTGGTTGGCCGGATCCTCGGCGTACAGCCGGCACTGGATGGCGGAGCCGCGCCAGGTGATGTCTTCCTGTTTGTGTTGTAACTCGGCGCCGAAGGCGGCTTCCAGTTGCATATGTACCAAGTCCACCGATGTTACTAACTCCGTAACCGGATGCTCCACCTGCAGGCGCGTGTTCATTTCCAGGAAATAGAAGTTGTTTTCTGCATCCACCAGGAACTCCGCCGTACCGGCGTTGGTGTAGCCGGCGGCGCGGGCGACCTTCAACGCGGCTTCGCCCATGGCGTCGCGCATGGGCAGGTTACGGGCCACCAGCGGGGAGGGGCACTCTTCGATCACCTTCTGGTGCCGGCGCTGGATGGAACATTCGCGCTCGCCCAGATGGATGAGGTTGCCGTAGTTATCGCCGAAGATCTGGATCTCGATGTGGCGGGGGTGGATGAGCGCCTTTTCGATGTAGACCTCGCCGGAGCGAAAGCTGCGTTCGGCTTCGCTGGAGGCGTCGCGTAGGGCGCTTTCCAACTCGCTCTCTTTTTCGACGAGCCGCATGCCTTTTCCGCCGCCGCCAGCCGCGGCTTTGATCAACACCGGGTATCCGATCTCTGCGGCCACGCGGCGGGCCTCGGCGATATCGGTCACCGGGCCGTCGGTACCTGGAACGACGGGCGCGCCCGCGGCGATGGCGACGTCGCGGGCGGCGGTTTTGGAGCCCAGGGAGCGGATGGCGCTGGCGGGCGGACCGATGAAGAGAACGCCTGAATCGGCGCAGAGCTGCGCGAAATCGGCATTTTCACTCAGGAATCCGTA
>CAMATG010000385.1 GCA_945860645.1 Candidatus Sulfopaludibacter sp. SbA3
TATCTGGTCGGCTCCCGCCACGAAGGCTACGGCGAATCCGGCATGGCCCATCTCCTCGAACACCTCCTCTTCATCGAAACCACCAACGGCCGCCAGATCAAGAATGAGCTCACCGGTCACGGCGCCCAATGGAACGGCACCACCTCCGACGACCGGACGAACTACTACGAAACCATCACTGCCACGGACGAGAATTTGAAATGGGCCCTCGGCCTCGAAATGGATCGAATGGTTAATGTGAAGATGGAGAAGAAAATCCTCGACACCGAAATGACCGTCGTCCGCAACGAGTTCGAACGCGGCGAAAACTCCCCCCAGCGCGTCCTCGCCGAACGAGTCCTCTCCACCGCCTACCTCTGGCACAACTACGGCAAATCCACCATCGGCACCCGCGCCGATCTCGAACGCGTCCCCATCGAACGCCTCGCCGCCTTCTATAAGAAGTACTACCGTCCCGACAACGCCGTCCTCACCCTCACCGGCCAGCTCGACACCAAGAAAACCCTCGCCATGATCGCCGAAACCCTCGGCCGCATCCCCCGCCCCTCCACCCCCGTCGAAAAGACCTACACCACCGAACCCGTCCAGGACGGCGAACGCTTCGTCGAACTCCGCCGCGTCGGCAACAACCAGGAAATCATGATCGCCTACCACGCCCCCTCCGCCGCCCACCCGGACGCCGCCGCGCTGCGTGTTCTCTCCGGCATCATGGGCGGCGGCGGCTTCCGCTTCTCCGCCGGCGGCCCCGGCCAGGGCCGTCTCTCCAAATCCCTCGTCGAAAACAAAAAGGCCCTCTCCGCCAGCATGTCTTTCCAGGCCCAGCACGACCCCGGCATCGTCATGGTCTCCGCCGGCCTCAACATGGAACAGTCCCTCGATGACGTCAAGAAAACGATCTTCGAAACCATCGACGGCATCGCCAAAGAGCCCCCCTCGCAAGAAGAACTCGACCGCGTCAAAAACCGCCTCCTCCGCGGCATGGAGCAACGCCTGTCGGACTCCCAACAACTCGGCCTCGGCATGACCCAGCCCATCTCTCAGGGCGATTGGCGCCTCATGTTCCTCGAACACGAAAGCCTCAAAACCGTCACCACCGCCGACCTCGTCCGCGTCGCCCAGACATACTTCAAACCCTCCAACCGCACCGTCGGCGTCTTCATCCCCACCGCCGCGCCAGACCGCACCACCGTCCCCGAAACCCCCGACTTCGACAAGCTCTTCGAAAACTTCAAAACCTCTGTCACCATCTCGCAAGGCGAGAGCTTCGAGCCCACCCCAGCCAACATCGAAAAGCGGCTGCAAAGGAGCAAACTCTCCAACGGCCTGAAAGTCGCCATCCTCCCCAAAACCACCAACGGCGGCAACATCTCCGCGACCCTCGAACTCCACTTCGGTGACGAGACGACCCTCGCCGGCAAAAGCGCCGCGTCCTCCATGGCCGCCTCGCTCCTCATGCGCGGAACGAAGTCCAAAACCCGCCAGCAGCTCCAAGACGCCATCGAAAAACTGAACGCCCGCGTCAACGTAGGCGGAGGAGGTGGTGGTGGCGGCCGCGGGGGCCGTGGCGGAGGCGGTGGCGGCGCATCCAGCGTCAACGGCATCAGCGCCTCCGTCGAAGCCAAGAACGAGAACTTCCTCGCCGCACTCCGCCTCGCCGTCGAAATCCTCAAGGAACCCGCGTTCCCCGAATCCGATTTCGAACAGATCCGCAAACAGCGCCTGGCCGCCATCGACGCCGCCCGTACCGACCCCGCCTTCCTCGGCAGCTCCCTCCTCGCCCGCAAGATCAGCCCCTATCCCAAAGGCCATCCGCTCTACGCCGGCACCCTCGACGAACAAGCCGAAGAGCTGAAAAAGCTGACCCTCGAAGACGTCAAAAACTTCCACGCCAAGTACTACGGCACCCAGTTCGCCGAACTGGTCGTCCTCGGCCCCGTCGACCAACCCGCGCTCCTGAAGGAAGCCGAATCGCTCCTAGCCAAATGGCCCACGCCAACGGCCTACAAGCGCCTAACCGCCCAGCACCGCGCCATCCCAGCCTTCAACGAGAAGCTCGAAACCCCGGACAAGGAAAACGCCCAGTTCGACGCCGCCCTCCGCATCCAGATGAGCGACTCCCATCCCGATTACCCGGCCATGATGCTTGCCAACTACATGCTGGGCGGCACCATCTCCTCCCGCGTCCCCAACCGCATCCGTAATAAGGAAGGGTTGAGCTACGGCGCCCGCACCGGCTTCACCGCCCCGTCCGAAGGTGACGCCGCCGTCTTCTCGGCGTCCGTCATCGCCAACCCAGCCAACATGCCGAAAGTCGAAAAGTTCTTCCTCGAAGAAGTGAACATGGCCCTGAAGGACGGCTTCACCGCCGCCGAACTGGCCGGAGCGAAGAAAGCGATGAAGGACCTGGCAACCGTCGGCCGCTCCCAAGACGGCGCGCTCCTGCGCTCCATCGCCATCCGCGAACAGCGCAACCGCACCATGCTCTTCGACGAGCAGATGGAAGCCAAAATCCAATCGGCAACGCTCGATCAGGTCAACGCCGCCTTCCGCAAATACATCGACCCGGCCCAGATCTCCATCGTCAAAGCCGGCGACTTCAAAAAAGCCGGCGTCTGGCAATAACCGCGCTCGGGCGGGCCCCATCAGGGACCCGCCCCAACGCCAAACGCTCCCATCGGCCACCCGCCATCAAGCCAAGAGCCACTCCGCCCCAGCAAAGCCGGCGTCCGGCCATAACACCGCGCAGGCGGACCCCATCCCCAAAATCCGCACCAGCGCGACGCCTCCTCCTCCAAATACATCGCCCGGCCCAGGTCGCCGTCGCCAACGCTCCCATCGGCCACCCGCCATCAAGCCAAGAGCCGCCCCGCCACAGCAAAGCCGGCGTCCAGCAAAAACCCAACACCACGCCAACGCAGCTTCCGCAGATTCATCGCCCCGGTAGGCATGCCATCGGCCACCCGACATCAAACCACACGCCCCTCCGCCCCTCCCGCACCATAGCGAAGCCGCCGTCTGACAAAAACCGCCCCCCGGCGGGCCCCATCGGCCAACCGCCGTCAAGCCAAGAGCCACCCCGCCACCCGCACCATAGCCGGCGTCTGGCAATAACCGCGCTCAGGGCGGGTCCCGGTTCAGGGACCCGCCCAATCAACAACTACTGGTTCACACCGCTACACAGGAACCCGCCGTCCACCGCGATGCACTGCCCGGTAATGTAGGAAGCCGCCGGCGAAGACAGCAACAACGCCGCCCCAATCAGCTCTTCCCGCTGCCCGAACCGCTTCATCGGCGTCCGCATCAGGAATTCCTTCCCCCGCTCCGTCCCATCCAGCAACGCCGCGTTCAGCTCCGTCCGGAACACGCCCGGAGCAATCGCGTTCACGTTGATCCCCTCTTTGGCCCACTCCACCGCCAACTGCTTCGTCAACTGCAGCACCGCCGCCTTCGACGTTCCGTACGCCGTCACTTCCAGCAGCCCCACATACGAGCTCAACGACGCGATGTTCACCACGCGCCCCGCGCCCGACGCCTTCAACGGCTCGTAGAACGACTGGCACGCCCGCAACGTCCCCGTCACGTTAATGTCCATCAGCCGGTTCCAATCCGCCTCGGCCACGTCCTTGGTCGGCTTCCGGAACGTGATCCCCGCCGCGTTCAACAGAATGTCCACGCGCCCCAGGGAGCCCAGCACCGCTTCCCGCAGCGAGTCAATCGACTCCCGGCTCTGCACGTCGCACGTCTGCCGCACCGTCTTCCGGCCCAGCGCCTCAATCTTGTCGCAAACGGCGTCCAGCTCCGCCTGCCGCCGGCCCGTCGGAACAACGTCCGCGCCCGCCTCGGCCAGCCCCAGCGCCATCATCGCGCCAATGCCCGACGTCCCGCCCATCACCACGGCAACTTTGCCGCTCAGATCCATGAAGTTTTTGACCATAATCAATCGCAGTATATCAACCGATTACCGCATCAGAGCCACAAAACCGGGGTGCCCCCGCAACGGATCGAACACCGGGTCAATCCGCGGCAGGCTCGGGTTCACACACCCGCTCGCCAGGCAGGCCGCCATCAGCCGCACCGCCTCGTCGTTCTCGCCAATCCCGATATGCGCCACCGCCCGCTGCATCGGCGAAACGTGGCTCATCCGCGCCAGCTCGTCCATGCTCTTCACGATCTGCCGCGCCTCGTCCACCCGCCCCGTCTTCCCGTACGTGTACGCCAACCCCATCGATACCATCGGCTGATTCAGCCCCGCCGCCTTCGCCCGCCCCGCAATCAACGACGCCAGCCGCCACTCCCCCGTCGCCCACGCCGGCAACACCAGCAGCCCGTACCCCGTCCCATTCTTCGGCGCGATCCGGATCACCCGCCACGCCTCCCGCTTCGCCAAATCGTACTGCCGCGACAAATAGTAGTGATGCGCCAGAACCTGCCGCCCCAACAGCAACGTCGGATCCCCTTGCACCGCCCCGCGCAAAATCCGTTCCGCCTCCGTGAACCGTCCCAACCGCGCCAACAACTGCCCCGCCAGCAACTGCAAACTGATGCTCCCCGGATCGGATTGCAGCACTTCCCGCGCCAGCCGCTCCGCCTTCCCCTCATCCTGATCCGCATACGCCGAAACGTACGCCTGGATCATCCGCGCGTCCCCGTTCTCCGCCTCCAGCTCCAACGCCTTCCGCGAATACTCCCGCGCCCGCTCCCACACCACCCGCGGGTCCTCCATCTGGTTGATCCCCATCAGCGTGTAGTGCAGCGCGATCCCCGAATACGCCCCCGCAAACGCCGGATCCGCCGCCAGCGCCCGCTGGAAAGAATCAATGGCGCTCCCCTTCCGCGACGTCAACGCCTGCGCACCTTCCAAATACGCCAGATACGCCTCCCGGTTCGCCGGCGCCCGCCGGCTCAACAGGTTCCGCCGCCGCGCCCCGCCCAGTTCCTGCAGCGATACCGCCGTATACGTCGCGATCTCCGACTGAATCTCCGCCAACTCTCCCGTCAGCTCGTGCGTCCAAACCGCCTTACCGTCCTGCCGCAACTCCGCCCGGACTTTATCGTCCTCAATCGTCCCCGACAGCGTGAAATCCGCCCGCGTCCCGAACGCCGTCGGCTGCACCACCTGCACCTGTATGTTGTCCAGCCGCCCCAGGCTCCCGGCCAACTCCGCCGCGAACGCGCCGCCCACCGGCGACGAAAACGGCATCACCGCAATCGACTTCGGCGCCTCCGCCGACGCCTCCTCCTCCGCCATCCAGAAATCCCACTGCCGCTTGCCGAACCCCACCGTCGCCGCCAACACCGCCATCGCCACCGCCGCCGCCACCCACCGCCAGGCCGACGCCCGCCCCGGCACAATCTCCGGCGCGATCTCTTCGGCCGCCACCGGGGCCACGAACTGATACCCCACCTTTGGCAGCGTCTCTATATATATCGTGTCGCCGCCCACCGCCGCCAGCGCCTTCCGCAACTGGAAGATGTGCTGCGTCAGGTTGTTCTCTTCCACAAACGTGTCCGGCCAAACCCGCTGCTGCAACTCCTGCTTCGACAATGCCGCCCCGGGCCTTTCCAGGAAAGCCAGCAACAGGTCGAACTGCTTGGCCGTCAATGAGACCGGCGTTTCGCGCCAGTCCAAACGGCGGGACCCCGGGTCCACCCGGAACTCCCCAAAACGATACACGGTCATGGAGGGTGAAATTCTATAGTAGCGCAAGTGGTTGAAATCATTGCGATTTAATAACAATTAAGAACGAATGATTGGTCTAATCCCGCCCCGGCGTGGGAGCCTGCAAGTCGATGTCACGACTCCTCTTACTGCTCTGCTTCCCCCTCCTCCTGGTGGCCGGTAAACCCGAAGCCGCCTGGACCTTGGAGGGCAACGGCGATGTCCGCTGGCACAAAGTCACCGCCACCGGCGCCTACCTCTTCGCCACCGATGCCGGCCTCTACGCCGTCAGCACCGAGTCCGGCCAGTACCTCTGGAAACGCGAAGACATGAAGAAGGTCCCCGAGTTCGCCGTCGAAGAAGTCCCCGGCACTCCCCTCCTCTTCGTGGCCGACGACGAAGGCAAATTCCAGAAGTCCACCAAGCTCATGGCACTCGACATCATGAACGGCACCACCATCTGGGAGACCGAAAAGCTCCAAGGCTCCATGGCCGACCTGGTGCCCGACTATAAGCACAACGCCATCGTGCTGTTCTCCGCCATCCCCGCCGGCAAGGCTAAGCTCCAGGTGCTCCACCTGGACCTGGTGACCGGCAACGCCAACTGGGATCTGCAGATCGATGCCAAGGCC
>CAMATG010000386.1 GCA_945860645.1 Candidatus Sulfopaludibacter sp. SbA3
ATGCCGCGCTGACCGCCGCGCCGCTTGTGGCCGATGGCTGGATGGACTACATCGTCTACGGCTCCGACAACGACGCCTTGAACGCCGTTGAACGGCAGATCTACTCCAAACCGTTCGTCAACGTGGGCTTTGCCGGCGCCAAAGGCGCCACCGGGGCCGAATTCCGCCACAAACTGTGGCGGGCCACCATGAATGCGCAGTACATCACCGCCAACCGGCAAGGCGATTCGGCGGAGGATTTGAAGGCGCTGACGGCCTGGTTCGACCTGATGTCGACCACCCGCTACTGGGATTCCGAGCCGTACTTCGACGTCGATGGCGGCAGGGCGATTGCTCTGGAAGGTATCGAGTACATGGTGTATATCGAGAAGCCAGCGGGTCCGGTGGAAGTGCTGATTGAGCGGCATAATTACGACATTTACTGGATCAATCCAGCCACCGGCGAAGCCACCCGCCCGAAGGACAAAGACTGGAAGGGCGAGAAGTTTGTGATCACGCCGCCATCGGATTCTCAGGACTGGATTCTGCACCTTTCGCGCGACGGGAAGAAGGAAGGGATGGCCAAAAGCTACAAGTTCGAGGCCCGTCCAGTGCCCGTTCAGGACGTCGAAACGAGTGAAAAATTGGTGCCTTTTACGCTCATAGAACCACAAAAAGACACGATTCCGCTGTCATCTGGTACGTTTTTTGACGTGAAATTGAAGCGCCAAACCCGCGCGACGCGCGCGATGACCTATCTGATCACGGCCGAGGTGACCACCAACGGACAGGGTTTCCGGGTGCTGGGGACCGGGGCGAACGGGCAGTTTCAGATTCCGCCGGCGCTGGCCAAAGGCGGCGGGGTGATGGTTTTGCGGGTGACCGGGTTGAACGCCAACGGAAAGGCCTACGCGGTGGACCGCGTGTTCCGGCTTGTACAGTGAAGAAAGAACTGGTTTTAGCGATTGATACGACCACCGAGTTTGGCTCGCTGGCGTTGGGTGAGCGGGATGGAGTGATCGAGGAAGTGGCGCTGGAGGCGGTGGATGGCTACGGGCATATTCTGTTCGGCCACATCGACGCGCTGCTGGGGCGGCATGGCGTGCAACTGACTGATATTACGCTATTTGCGGCCGCGGCCGGGCCGGGAACGTTTACGGGAATCCGAGTGGGATTGACGGCGGCGAAGGGGTTCGCCTCCGCGCTGGGCACCCAGGCGGCCGGTGTGTCCAATTTGCAGGCGCTGGCGTTCTTGGGAGAAGGGCCGTTGCGGGCGGCGGTTCTCGATGCGCGGCGGGGCGAGGTGTACGCGGCGCTCTACGATGACCAGGCGCGGGCGCTGACCGACGAGACGGTGGCGCCGTTGGACCGGTGGATGGCGGGCCTGCCGGAGGGGGATATCTCCTTCGTTTTCCAGAACATGGCGCCGTTTGCCGCAGTGGGGCGGGGCGTGGAGCGGCGCATGCT
Source organism: Candidatus Sulfopaludibacter sp. SbA3 (assembly GCA_945860645.1). GTDB lineage: Bacteria > Acidobacteriota > Terriglobia > Bryobacterales > Bryobacteraceae. Next base: position 1,447 of record CAMATG010000386.1, read on the forward strand.
GGCCGGAGCGATTGCAAGACTGGCCTGGGAGCAGGCGCGGCACCCGGCGGCGCTCGATGCGAATTATGTGCGGCAGTCGGATGCCGAGATGGCCTGGACCGAGAAGTAGTCGCCAAACCCGTACGCGATCCGTGTACACTTGCACAATCCGGAGGCGTCTATGATTCTCATTGCGGTCTTGCTTTTGGCGGTTTTTGCCGTTTCGGCCCAGCCGCGTATCACCGGGATACAGAACAACTATAGTTATCTGATTCCGGGTTCCCCTAACTACGCGATCGCTCAGGGCTCGATTTTCATTCTGTACGGGAGCGGGATCGGACCGGCGGCGTTGTTGCAACAGGGCTTTTCCCCGGCACTGAACCGGAATCTGGGCGGCGTTTCGGTCAAGATCACGGTGGCCGGGACGACGACAGAAGCGATACCGTATTACGTTTCGGCGGGCCAGATTGCGGCGATTCTGCCATCGGCCACCCCGGTTGGCACGGGAGTGATGACGGTCGCCTATAACGGCCAGACCAGCGCGACCTTTCCGCTGACGGTCGTCCAGAGCGCGTTGGGCCTTCTGACCCTGGGCGGCAACGGACTCGGAAACGCGGCGGTTTATGACCTGAACTACAACTACATCACGCCGACGAATGCGGCCAATCCGGGCCAGGTTGTGTACTTCTGGGGGACCGGGCAGGGTCCGGATCCCAACGACGAGACCCGGCCCATCGCGGCACCTCAGAACCTGGGGAACCTGCCGTTTGAGTTCTACATTGGGAACAAACCGGCGAAGGTCATTTATCACGGCCGATCGACTTATCCGGGATTAGATCAGATTGCTGTGGAGATTCCAGAGGGCATTTCGGGATGTTATGCGTCAGCCTACGCGAAGACGGGGACGTTCATGAGTAACTTCGTTTCGATCCCGGTGGCGGCGGAGGGGCGGACCTGTGCGGATTGGTACTCCTCAGCGGCCGATGTGGACCGACTTCTAGGGAGCGGCAAGACGGAGGTGAACCTGGGATGGTTCTATCTGGTGAAGTTCCTCTCCTACACGCCAGCCGTTGGCGGCCAACCGGCCCGGATGGTTACGCAGGATTCGGCCACCGCCCAATTCCTGCGTAACACGCCGTTCGATTCGAGTAACTGGGGCTCCGTAGGCGGGTTTGCAAATCCGGGATGCGTGGTATCCACATTTCGGACACAGAGCCCCTTTTCTGCTCCGATTCTGAAGCGCCTGGATGCCGGACCGGCGGTGACATTGACGCTGCCCGATGGAAGCACGCGCACGCTGGCGAAGCAGCAAACTTCGAACTTCTCGTTTTCGGCCACGGATGCGACGCCGGGCCCCCCGCTCTTTATACCCGCGGCAGGAGGGACGTTTAAGTTTCAGGCGCCGGGAGGAGCCGATGTCGGACCGGCGGAGGCGACGATCAACGCCAGCAATCCGATGGTCTGGAACGAACATACGACGATCACCAACGTTAGCCGGTCCCAGCCGTTGACGGTGACGTGGCGAGGTGGAACGCCGGGGGGCTTCATCGTGATCCAAGGCGCGTCGTATTCGGGGGCGAGCGGCGAGATTTTTACGGCTTTCGGTTGTACCGAGAAGGTGGAAGCCGGGCGCTACACGGTACCGCGCGACGTCTTGGCTTCGATGGTTCCCAGCCTGGTTGTTCCGCCGCTGAATTTTCCGACGGGAAGCCTGCTGGTGCAACATTTCACGCTACCGGCGCGATTCACGGCAACGGGGCTGGACCAGGGGTCGATTGTCTGGGAGACCTACAGCGGCACATCCGTCAATTTCCAATAGGCGCGACTAGAAGCCGGGGCGCTGGAGCTCTTTGGGGAGCCGTTCGCGGTCGTGCCCTTCGACGATCAGTCTCCAGGTGACGGGCACCGTTTCCGGCGGGAAGCAGACGCGGTCGTTACAGGCCTGGTAGCGGAACTCGCCGGTGATTTCTACCTCGCCATTGGGGGCGAGTTTGGCGAGCGCCTGTTGGGAGGCAATCGTGATTTCGCGGGTGGCACGGAAGAGGCCGGTGTAGTTGGGAATGGGTTCGTCGTAGCCGTACAGCTTCCCTTTTTCCGGTTTGGGCCACTGGGGGGCCGTGGATTTGAAGGTGGGCGATTCGGCCAGTTTCCAGGTGACGGTGATGAACTCTTCGGGGGCGCCGGGGGCGTAGGCGTGGAGGCCGCGGCCGAGCATGAGATCGAGCGAAAGAAGAATATGCTGGCCGCCGCGGACGACGGTGGCGGTGGCCGAGGGGGTGACGCGGATGCGGGCCCGTTCGACCGGGGTGCCGGCGGGCGCGGCTCGTTCGCCGAAGCGGCCGGTGAGGATGGAGGAGACGGTGATGCGTTCGCGGTAGTCCTCTTCGAAATACTTAGCTTCCACTTTGCCCTTGGCATCGATCAGGAACAGGCCGGGATGGGGGACCCCTTTGGCGAAGCCGCTTTGGATGGCTTCGTTGCGGATGCCGAAGGCGTCGATGATCTTCGAATCGGGATCGGAGAGCAGGGGGATGGTGAGTTGCTTGCGCTTGGCGAAATGGGCCAGCGCGGCCGGGGAGTCATAGCTCAGGGCAGCGACGCCGTAGCCGAGTTTGCGGATGGCATCGGAGTGAATTCCCAGTTCGACCAACTGGGTTTTGCAGTACGGTCACCAATCGGCGGAGCGGAAGAAGAGCAGCCAGGTGCCTTTGGGGCCGGCGAGGGAGGAGAGGGTACGAGAGGCGCCCGTTTGATCGACGGCGGTGAACGAAGGCACCGGCGCCCCGATGGCGGGGCCGTAGCGCTCGGCGAACGAGCGGGTGTCAGCTTGCGCGAAGAGCGATAGGGCCGGCAGCACGAGTGCCAACGTTGTTCGGAAGAGAGTCACTGTCTTCATCATACGCAGACGGCGACGCAGAGCGCGGGACCCATTTTTCGAGCATCAGCGACAGTTCATCGCTGCGGACGGGTTTGGGGAGATAGTCGTCCATACCGGCATCGACGCACCGCTCCCGATCGCCCTGCATGGCGTTGGCGGTGAGGGCGATGATGGGCGTGCGGCGGCCAGCGGCCGCCTCCGAGGCGCGAATGGCGCCGGTGGCCTGGAAGCCGTCCATTTCCGGCATCTGACAGTCCATCAGGATGAGGTCGAAACGCTGGCGGGTGGCGGCGTTGAGGGCCTCGACGCCGTTCTTGGCGACATCGACGGTTGCGCCGAGGCGTTCGAGGATCCGCGTGGCCACTTTTTGGTTGACCGCGTTATCCTCCGCCAGCAGGACGCGCAGGGAGCGCGCCGGAAGCGCGACGGCGGCGGCGTTGCAGAGATGGAGAAGATTCTGTGTGGGGTCCTCGCGCGTGGCGAGGACCTCATGCAGGGCCCGTTCCAATTGGGAGAGGCGAACGGGCCGAGGGAGAAAATGCTGGCAACCGGCGGCGGCGGCGTCAGCGGCTTGCTGGCGTTGCCACTGGGCGGCCTGATAGATGATCGGGAGTTTCGGGTTGTCGAACTGGCTCCGCAGATTGCCGACCACGCTCCAACCGGCCAGATCGACAACGCGGTAGTTGAGGAGCACCAGATCGGGAGTCGGCATCTGGCACAGTTCGGGGACCGATCCGGCGACATTGACGCGGAAGCCGAGCTTGGCCAGCAGCAGTTGCGACTGTTCGCGGGTGCATTTGGAAGGATCGACGATGAGTGCGGTGCGGCCGGTGAACGGGCTGAGCGGGAGAGCGGCGGATTCGACGTTCTGCAACTGGGCGGTGAACCAGAAACAACTTCCCTGCCCGGGTTCGCTGGTGACGCCGACCTCCCCATTCATCAGTTCGGCAAGGCGGCGAGAGATGGCGAGACCTAGCCCGGTGCCGCCAAAGCGACGGGAGGTGGAGCTATCGACCTGGGAGAACGACTGGAAGAGGCGCTGCTGGGCGTCCTTGGGAATGCCGATTCCGGTGTCGGTAACCTCGCAGCGGATGAGGGTGGTGCGCGCGGTAAGAGTATCGACGGTGAGGCGAATGGAGACCTCGCCGGTTTCGGTGAACTTGATGGCGTTGGAGGCGAGGTTGAGGATGATCTGGCGCAGGCGGCCGGGGTCGCCAGTGAGCATTTGGGGGAGACGGGAATCAAAGAGCGAGACAAGGTCGAGCCGTTTGGCGCCGGCGCGCTCGCCCATCAGGTCCACCACTTCTTCCACCAGAGCGCGAGGCTGGAAGGCGATGGACTCCAGCTGCATCTTGCCGGCCTCGATCTTCGAGAAATCGAGAATGTCGTTGATGATGGTGAGTAGCGCTTCGCCGGAGACGCGGACAGTTTCGGCGAGTTCGCGCTGTTCGGGCGTGAGGTTTTCTTCGAGCAGCAGCGAGGTCATGCCGATGACGCCGTTCATCGGCGTGCAGATTTCGTGGCTCATCATGGCAAGAAATTCGCTTTTGGCATGATTGGCCGATTCGGCACGGCCCATGGCCAGGAAAAGGGCTTGCTCAAACTGCTTGCGTTCTTCAATGGAGGCGATGACGCCAACCATGCGGATGGGCTCGCCGGCTTCGTCGCGTTCGACGATGCGGCCGCGATCGAGCACCCACCACCAATCCCCGGAGGAATTTTTAATGCGGTACTCACACTCGTAGAGTTCGACGTCCTGTTGCAGGTGGGGCGCGAGCGAGGTTTGGATGCGGGAGCGATCATCGGGATGGATGTAGCTCATCCACTTTTCGCGGGGCCCGTTGATGTCCTCCTCCTGGTAGCCGAGCATGGAGATGAGGACCTCCGAGCAGTTGATCACATCCATCTCGAGATCCCAATCCCAGGTGCCTTCGCGGGCGCTTTCGAGCGCCAGGCGGAGCCGTTCACTTT
>CAMATG010000387.1 GCA_945860645.1 Candidatus Sulfopaludibacter sp. SbA3
GCCGATTTGATGCGCGAGCGGAAGTCGTCCACCAGTTGGGACAACATCCGGGGGCTCAGATAGCTGCCACCGCGAATGACATCGCGAACGGCGGCGATCAGTTGTTGTGCCGGGCTATCCTTCAGCACGTAGCCGGCTGCGCCGACCTCCATGCCTTCGACGAGATAGTCTTCATCGTCGTACATCGTGAGAAAGAGAACCTTGCATTCGGGCCGGTTCTTTTTGATTTGACGGGTCGCCTCGAAACTGCTCAGCCCGGGCATGCCGATGTCCATGAGGACAACGTCGGGTTTGAGTTCGTTCGCGCGATCAACCGCGTCCCCTCCGTTGGGAGCCTCGCCAATCACTTCCATGTCCGCTTCCGCAGCGATGAGAGTGCGAATGCCCTGCCGAAACAGTGTGTGGTCGTCTGCCAGTAGGATGCGAATCTTAGCCATGTCTTTTTCCGTTTTCCGTTGCTTGGTTTCCAGCGCTTCTGCTTGCCTGTCCGCTTTGTGCTCCGGGTAGTGTCCCGAAAGTCATCGTTTGCGGTGTTACTAGGTCCTTCAGTGCGTTTGCATAAGCCCGGCTAGCGAACACGGAAGCTCCGTGTTGCGGTTTCTCGCGTGGCGCCAGGGGCACCGTGCAAGTCAGCCTCTCTAGGTAATGGCAGCGCAATCACGATCTTCGTTCCCTTGTCTCTGGAGCTCCTGCCGCCCGGCGCTTTCGCGCCTGGCGCGGAAACGCCCAAGGTACTGTTGATCTGAAAGGTTCCTCCGAGAAGGGCCACCCGCTCCCGCATTCCTGAGAGTCCAAAGGAATCGCGGCGTGCGAGCGCCTCCTCTACATCAAAGCCGATGCCGTTGTCTTCAACGGCCAGCTTCAAATATCCATCGGCGGTTGTGACCGAAAGGTTTACAGCCGTGGCGTTTGAATGTTTTGCAATGTTGTTAAAACACTCTTGCACCAGGCGGTAAACAATCATTTCAGTCTTCTTCGGCAGGGGGCCAAGGCGGTTCAACGCCAGGCGCACCCGTGCCGGACTTACCTGCCGGAACCGGTTAACCAGCTGGCGCAACGCCGCTCCCAGTCCGAGCTGTTCGAGCACGGCGGGACTCAAGGCGGCGATCAGCCGGCGAATCTCTAAAATCGTGTGTTCGGTGGTGTTGCGCACTTCGCGCAACTGGTCCCGCTGGGCCGCCATCGATTCCGGCATCGCGGTTTCGAGCATTTCGATCTGCAGGCGGATGCAGAGCATCGATTGGCCTGCTTCGTCGTGCAGTTCGCGGCTGATGCGGCGGCGTTCGGCCTCTTCCACATGCAGCATGTGTTCGGCCAACTGGCGGACCTGCTCTTCGCGGGCGGCGAGCCCTTCGACGAGCCGGGCCTTTTCAATGGCCATCCAACAACGTTCGGCGGCGGCGGCGAGCAGTTCGCGTTCGCGAGGGAGCCAATCAAAATCCTTATCAAACGAGAACTGGAGCACGCCCCAGGTTTCAGTGCCGCTGGTGAGCGGGACCGACCACAATGTGGCGCCGCGGCCGCTCCAAACAGCGTCTGGCGCGCAGTGGGCCGTCTCTTCGCCGATCACGCAGCGCGGTTCGGAGAGATGGTCACGGAGCGGCTGGGAGTTAGCGATACGCCACGAGGCGGATTTCGTTTTCCGTTCTTTGGCTTTGTTGATCGAAGCGCCGAGCGTCCACACGGTAGCCTCTTCATCGAGCAGATAGAGGCGGGCGCGAGTGGCGGTGGAGAATTCGGCCAGCGTGACGACGAAGCGTTGGAGCAGATCGTCGAGCGATCGGGACTCGAGTTCCACGCGGAAGAGGTCGTAAAACGTCTTCGTTTCCGCTTCGCGCACCTGATAAAACGCATTATTGAGCGTCAAAATGACGCAAAAGAGAAGTTGTTCGCGGACCCAGCGGAGGTCATCGACCTGCTTAGGCACGAGTTTTTCGAGGACGCCAGCGAGCAGGTGATCGTACTGTTCCAGCGCATCGATGATGGTGCTGGGCGGCAAGTGCATTTTGGCCAGACGGCGGCCGTTGTATTCCACCTGCTCGAAGAATTCGCTGATGGGGCGGCCTTCGCCAAGCGCGCGGAGCGCGGCGCCGGGCGTGATGGCGCGGAGAGCGGCGGCCTGCCGGTCGTCGAGCGGGGGGAGCTGATCCTTGCCGGAATGCAGCGCTTCAAGGAAACGCTTTTCCAGTTGCGAGGCACGAGGCCGGAGACGCTTGGCGAGCTCCTCCAGCTTTTCCCGGAGTTGATCGCTCAGCACATCGGCTGCTGCCGCGAGGACCGTAGGTGTTGTCGTTCTTGCCACTCCCTCTACAGTTCGGCTGTCAGGGAGGGATTCTTTAGTTTCTTGTGAAAACTACCTTAGTCGTCTTCGCTGCCCTGGTTGACTTTGAGCACGGCGAGGAAGGCTTCCTGGGGGATTTCGACACGGCCCACGCGCTTCATGCGCTTCTTACCTTCCTTCTGCTTTTCCAGCAACTTGCGCTTGCGGGAGATGTCGCCGCCGTAGCATTTCGCCAGCACGTTTTTGCGAATGGCGGAGATGGTTTCGCGGGCGACGATCTTATTCCCGATGGCGGCCTGGAGGGCGATTTCGAACATCTGGCGGGGGATGAGCTTACGTAGGCGTTCGATCAGGGCCTTACCGCGCTCGTAGGCGACATCGCGGTGGACGATGATGGAGAGGGCGTCGACAGCTTCGGAGGCGACCAGGACGTCGAGCTTGACCATGGGCGAGACACGGTAGCCGGCCAAATGGTAATCGAGAGACGCGTAGCCGCGGCTGGCGGATTTCAGACGATCGTAGAAATCGAGAACGATTTCGTTGAGCGGGAGTTCGTAGTTGAGCAGGACGCGCGAGCCGCCGATGTACTCGAACTTCTTTTGTTTGCCGCGTTTTTCTTCGACCAGGGCGAGGATTTCGCCCAGGTACTCTTCGCGGGTGATGACCGTTGCGTCGATGATCGGTTCTTCGATCATTTCGACGGAGGCCGGGTCGGGCCATTTGCTGGGGTTTTCAACTTCGACGACATCGCCGCCGCGGAGGGTGACTTTGTAGCGCACACCGGGGGCGGTGGTGATGAGGTCGATGTTGAATTCGCGTTCGAGGCGTTCCTGAACGATTTCCAGGTGCAACAGGCCGAGGAAGCCGCAGCGGAAGCCGAAGCCGAGGGCGACGGAGTGTTCGGCTTCGAAGTTGAAGGCCGAATCGTTCAAGCGAAGTTTTTCGAGGGCGTCGCGGAGGAGGCCGTGTTCGGAGCTTTCGACGGGGTAGAGACCGGCGAAGACCATGGGGTTGACGGGCTGGAAGCCGGGGAGGGGCTCGGCGGCGAGATCGCTGGCGTCCATGATGGTGTCGCCGATTTGGGCGTCGCTCACCTTCTTGATGTTGGCCATGATGAAGCCGACTTCGCCGGCGGCGAGTTCGTCGCAGGGGATGGGCTTGGGGGACTGGTAGCCGAGGCCTTCGACTTCGTAGGCGGAGTTGTTGGACCAGAGGCGGAGCTTTTGGCCTTTGCGGAGCTTGCCTTCGATGACGCGGACGAGGACGATGACGCCGCGGTAGGGGTCGAACCAGGAGTCGAAGATGAGGGCGCGGAGGGGTTTATTGACCTCGCCTTTGGGCGCGGGCACCTTGGCGACGACCTGTTCAAGGATGTCTTGGATACCAATGCCTTGTTTGGCGGAGCAGAGAACGGCGTCGGTGGCATCGAGGCCGATGACCTGTTCGATCTGTTCCATGATCCGTTCGGGTTCGGCGGAGGGGAGATCGATCTTATTGATAACAGGGAGGATTTCGAGATCGAGGCCGAGGGCCAAATAGGTATTGGCCAGCGTCTGGGCCTCTACGCCCTGGCTGGCGTCGACGACGAGCAGCGCGCCTTCGCAGGCCTGGAGGGAGCGCGAGACTTCATAGGAGAAGTCGACGTGGCCGGGGGTATCGATTAGGTTGAGCTGGTAGACGATGCCGTCTTTGGCCTTGTAATCGAGACGAACGGCATGGGCCTTAATGGTGATGCCGCGTTCGCGTTCCAGGTCCATCGAGTCGAGGACCTGTTCCATCATCTCGCGCTTGGAGAGCGCTCCGGTGAATTCCAGCAGGCGGTCAGCCAGCGTGGATTTGCCGTGATCGATGTGGGCGATGATTGAGAAATTCCGAATGCGAGAAGGATCCATGGGATAATACAGTGACGCCCTGAACCCACCATTATCCCATATGGTTAGGCGGGGTCCGCAAAAATAGGAACAAGCCATGCCGCATATTGAGATTGAAGGGGCCCTGCAGGGCGAGGGATTACGGGTGGCAGTTGCCGTGGCCCGGTTTAACAGTTTTATAACGGATCGGCTTTTGGGTGGCGCGTTGGATGGTTTGCGACGTCATGGAGTCGCGGATGGCGACACGACGGTTGTGCGTGTGCCTGGGGCTTGGGAGTTGCCGGTTGTCGTGAAGGCCTTGGCCGATTCGGGGAAGTATGACGCTGTCATCTGCCTGGGGGCGGTGATTCGCGGGGATACGCCGCATTTCGATTATGTGGCTGGCGAAGCGGCGAAGGGGATTGGGCAAGTGATGCTGCACACGGGGGTGCCGGTGGCGTTTGGGGTGTTGACCACGAACACGCTGGAGCAGGCGATTGACCGGGCGGGGGCGAAGAGCGGCAACAAGGGTTTCGACGCCGCGGCGACCGTGATTGAGATGGCCAGTGTGTTGCGGCAGATTCGCGGGAAATAGAATATGCCATCCCGACACCTGAGCCGGCGGCGTGCGTTGCAGATGTTGTACGAGTGCGACATGCGGAAGATTGGGCCGGAAGACGCGATGCGGGATTTTTACCACACGCTGTATACCGAAGAGAATGAAGGGCTTCCGGAGCCGGACGCGTTCATGGAGCAGATGCTGTTCGGAGCGCATGCGGAGATGGAGTATCTGGACGCGGTGATTACGCGGCGGTCCGATAATTGGAAACTGGAGCGGATGCCGGTGGTGGACCGGAACCTGTTGCGGCTGGCGGCGTGGGAGTTGCTGCGGACGGAGACGCCTCCGGCGGTGGTGATTGACCAGGCGATTGAGCTGGCGCGGCGGTTTTCGGGGGATGAGTCGGCGCGGTTTGTGAACGGGGTTTTGGACGCGCTGCGTAAGGGCGAGGAGATGTCGAAGGGGTCGGCGTAAGACGTTTCTCTTGCGAACGGTGGATAAGTGGGGGGTTAGGCTGGGTTTATCCACAGGGGGTTGTGGATCTACCGGTACTCGTGTGTGGTGATCTGGTCTGGGCCGGATGGTACTTGGTTGGCTGTGGCGGGGCTGTGGAAAAGTTGTGGGGATTTTGTGAGGGAAATCGGGCGGATGGTGTGGATTTGCTGGGGTATTCGCGTTTTGGCGGGGATTTCGTTACACAGGGGCTGTGGAAAAAGTGTGGAATGTTGGGTGGTAGAGGGCGGGGAAATCTGTGATTTCGGAGTTTGCTGGTAGCACGGCTCCCAGGGAAATCTGAGCACACTGCGGGTGTCGGTGGGGTGAGGCTGGGTCGGAATTTCCCTAATTCGCCGGGGTTTCGGCCGGCTGGAGGCGCACGGTCTGGGCCGGTTTGGCGCTTGTGGGCATTTTGGGTGCCTGCTGGCTTCCGTCCACCGGGCATTCCGGGGTGGGCTCCGGGGAAACCCGAGGCTCCGGGGATTCCTGGTCCGGAGTTTCCTGGTAGCACCGCCCTGTGGAAAAGGGTTTTGTGTTTGTTTGCAAGGGCTTGTGGGAGGGTCCTTGCTGGGCGGTGTTTTTCTTCAGGTGGACGAGGTCGCGCTCGATTCTGGAGATTTCCAAATTTAGACGCCGGATTCTTGCGTCGATTCGCTCGAGGATGTCGCCTTTTTGGCTGACCAGGACTTCGATGTCGCTGACGCTGGCGCCGTTTAGCTGGAACAGCTCCTCCATGTATTGGCGGCGGGTGGCGATCAGACGATCCATCTCCCACATGAGCGAGACCAGGTGGTTGACGCGGGTGGTGATGTGGCGGTTGGCTTCGCCCCAGACGGCTTGGATTTCGCGGCGGAAATCCTCGTAGAGATTGGGGTCTACGGTGTGGCGGAGCGTGTCCGGGGTGGCGTAGAGGCCGTGTTGGAGAGACGCAGTTCGGGTGCGGTGCTGGCCTTCGGCGGTTTTGGCGCCCTTGGACTTGGCTCCGTTGATTCTGGCTTGCATGGCACGTTTGTATTTAGCGTCCATGGATGGCATAGGAAATATCCTCCTATAACCACTTCTAGCATGCGTTTTTGTGGGTCA
>CAMATG010000388.1 GCA_945860645.1 Candidatus Sulfopaludibacter sp. SbA3
CGATGCGATCGCCGGAGATGCCTTCGCGCAGGACCGTGTGAATCGGAATCCCACCGGCAACGGAGGCCTCCATCGCCAGATTGACGCCCTTTTGAATCGCCTTTTCCCATAGCTCGGGCCCACAAAGAGCCATCAACTCTTTGTTCGCCGTGACGACCGACTTGCCGTTTTCCAGCGCCGTCTCGACAATCTCGCGGGCGACCGTCGTACCACCGACGAGTTCAGCCACCACGTCCACTTCCGGATGGTTGACCACCTCGCGCCAGTCCGTCGTCTGCAGCGCTCCCTGCAACTCATCGGGGATCTTCTTGTTCGAAAGCTGACGCGCGCACACAGCGACAACGCGCAGCGGGAAGCCGAGTTTTTCGGCGATTTGAGCCCCGTTTTCCGCCAGAATGGAAAGCGTTCCAGACCCGACGTTACCAAGGCCAATGATGCCCAGCCGTACTTCTGCCATAACCCGTTATGATAGCAGTCATGACCCGGCCAGCCTTCTATTTCCCGGTTGTTTGCGTCTGCCTGCTGGCGCAAGGTCCTCCCCTGGAACGCCCAGCCAACGGCCGCATGGACAGTTCGGAAATCCTCCGCACGCCCGACGGGCGCAACCGGACGGAGATGATTTTGAAGGCCGATCACGAGGCGTCGCTGAAAGATGTCGACACGATGCGCAAGTTGATCGAAGACGTGAAAATCGACATGGAAAAGAACGACCGGCACGTGCTTTCCGTGGGAACGCTGAAGAAACTGGACGACATCGAAAAGCTCAGCAAACGGATTCGCGGCCGGATGAAACGGTTCTAGCCGGCGGGCGCCAGCCGCTTGATCAATGTGATCTGGCCGGCATGGTAGACGTCATGCATCGCCGCGCCCTGGATGTTTCGCGCCGCTTTTTCGGTGAACGCCAACGGCGGCAACTTCAACACCGCCTCGCGCAGCAGCCGATGCTCCGCCGCCAACAGCGCCAGGTCCGCCTTCCACGCCTCTTCGCTTTCCGCCTGCGGGCGCAGGAACCAATCGGACCCTTCCAACGCGAACGACCCGCGCTTATCCCCCGTCAATCGCCGCCGCACCGTGTACTTCCAATAGGCGGCATGCATTGCCAGTTCCCAGATATTGTGCCGCGCCGCGGTGGGCCGCCAGGCCGCGGTGGCCGCGCTCACACCCCGCAAAGAGCCCCGCAAATTCGGCCCATGCCAGGCCTGTTTTTCGTACGCCTCATCCAGCAGATTTAGAAAATACTCTCGTTCGGGGATAGGCGGCGGCATTTGGCTATGTTACGCTTCGAAAAGTCTGGCAGACAAGATGAGCACTACTCGTTTGAAATCGCAATTGATGACGGCGAGCGAAATTGATCGCACGCTGGTGCGCCTGGCGCACGAGATTCTGGAGAAAACCAAGGACCACGACCGGCTGGCCTTCATCGGCATCCGGCGCCGTGGCATCCCCATGGCCACGCGCCTCGCCGCGAAGATCAAGGACCTGGAAGGCCGGGAGGTGCCCGTCGGCACGCTCGACATCAACCTCTACCGGGACGACCTTTCCACCGTCGGCGACCGGCCGCAATTGAACGCCACCGACATCCAATTCGACGTCACCGGCAAGGACGTCGTGCTGATGGACGACGTCCTCTACACCGGCCGCACCATCCGCGCCGCGCTCGACGCGCTGTTTGAACACGGCCGGCCCGCGCGCGTGCAACTGCTCGTCCTGATCGACCGCGGCTGGCGCGAACTGCCCATCGAGGCGCGCTACATCGGACGCAAAATCCAGACGGCGGCCAACGAAATTATCGAAGTGAAATTCCACGAGATCGACCAGATGGAAAAAGTTCTGCTGGTTGAAAAGGTGGAGGACTGAGGCGCGGCATGGGCACAGGCCTGCTTGGCATCGAGGGCTTGGACCGGAGCGAGATCGAAGCGTATCTCAACCGCGCCAAGACGTTCCAGTCGCACGGCGGCAGCGACTTCAAGAAACTGGACACGCTGCGCGGCAAGATGCTGGTGAATCTCTTTTTCGAGAACTCCACGCGCACCCGCACCAGCTTTGAAATCGCCGCCAAACGGCTGGGCGCCGATACGATTTCCATCGCCTCCTCCGGCTCCAGTGTCAGCAAAGGCGAGTCGCTGGTGGACACGCTGAACACGCTGGCCGCCATGCGCCCGCACGCCATCGTGATGCGCCACGCCGCCAGCGGCGCGCCCCACTTTCTGGCGCGCTATCTCGATACGCCCATCATCAATGCCGGCGACGGTATGCACGAGCATCCGACGCAGGCGCTGCTCGACGCGCTGACGATTCTCGATCACAAACCCGCACTCGAAGGGCTGCGAGTCGCCATCATCGGCGACATCATCCACAGCCGCGTGGCCCGCTCCAACGTGCATTTGCTTTCAAAGTTCGGTGCGCAAACCGTGCTCTGCGGCCCGGCGCCGATGTTGCCGCAGGACATGGGCAAACTGGCCGCCGGCGTGATTTTGACGAACGATATTCGCGAAGCCATCGATGGCGCCGACGTCATCATGATGCTGCGCGTGCAACTGGAGCGGCAACACGAAACGCCCTTTCCCCCTGGCGACTACTTCCGCTTCTACGGACTTCGGCCGGAGCATCTGGCGCTGACGCGGCCAGACACCATCGTGATGCATCCGGGCCCGATTAATCGCGGCCGGGAGATCTCGAGCGAAGTGGCCGATTCGCAGCGCTCCGTGATTTTGAATCAAGTGGAAAACGGCGTCGCCGTGCGCATGGCCGTGTTGGAAAAGGTAATGGGAGCATAACCAGAGTGAGCCGTCTTTGCATCAAGAATGGCCGGGTAATGGATCCGGCAACCGGACACGACGCGGTGGCCGATGTGGCCGTGGAAAATGGACGAATCGTGGCGATTGGCCCCGATCTGGACGCGACCGGCTTCGAGGTCTTCGACGCCACCGGGATGATCGTCGCCCCCGGCTTCATCGACATGCACGTGCATCTGCGCGAGCCCGGATTCGAACACTCCGAAACGATTGAGACCGGCGGACGCGCCGCCGCCGCCGGCGGCTTCACCAGCGTCTGCTGCATGCCGAACACGAATCCGGTGAACGATTCGGCCGTTGTGACAACCTACATCATCGAACGCGCGCGCCGTCTGTCGCCCGTGTCGGTGTTCCCCATTGGCGCCATCACCAAGGGCAGCCTGGGCGAAGAACTCGCCTCCATCGGCGCCATGAAACAGGCGGGCATCGTGGCCATTTCCGACGATGGCCGCCCCGTCATGAACGCCCGCGTCATGCGGCGCGCCATGGAATCAGCCAAGGCCTTCGGACTCCCCGTCATCAACCACTGCGAGGATCTGAACCTCTCCGCCGGCGGCGACATGCACGAAGGCTTTGAGAGCGTCCGCATGGGCCTGCGCGGTATTCCCGCGTGCAGCGAGGACGTGATGGTGGCGCGCGACATTCTGCTCGCCGAAGTCACCGGGGCCAAGTACCACGTGGCCCACATCTCCGCCCGGCACTCCGTGGAAATGGTTCGCTACGCCAAGGCCCGCGGCCTGAACGTGACCACCGAAGTCTGCCCGCACCACTTCACCCTGGCCGACAGCGACATCCTGCCCTTCGATAGCAACTACAAAATGAAACCGCCGTTGCGTTCCTGCTTCGACGTGGAAGCCGTCACCGAAGGCCTCGCCAGCGGAGCCATCGAGGTCATCGCCACCGACCACGCGCCGCACCCGGGATCGGAAAAGATGCAGGAGTTCGAACGCTGCCCGTTCGGCATCACGGGCCTCGAAACCGCCATCGGCCTCTCGCTCGAACAACTCGTCCACAAAGGCCGCGTCTCGCTCATGCGGATGATCGAGATGTTCACCGTGAATCCGGACCGCATTCTGACGTTGGGCAAAGGCCGGCTCACAGTCGGCGGTGAAGCCGACATCACCATCTTCGACACCGATCGGAAGTGGACGTTCGATCTGAACAAGTCGCAATCGAAGAGCCGCAACACGCCGTTCCACGGACGCGAATTCCTCGGCGGCCAGGTGGCGTCCATCGTCGCCGGCAAGATCGTCTGGCAACTGGGTTAGCGGCTACTTCGCCGGCGCCAGATTGAGGCTGACCACCTGCCCGCTCTGAATCAGCTTCTGGCGGAGCGACGGGTAATCCACATCCTGTACAGCGCGGTTGGTCTCCAGCGCCAATGCCGCCGCCGTGCCAGCGGCCTGGCCGAGCGAAAGAAACGTCTGCTCCAGGCGAATGGCGCCGTAGGAAACATGCGTGGACGACGGACAAGTAGGCGTGAGTAAATTCGTGGCTTCCTTGCGCCGGGGCGTCAGCGCGCGATACGAAACACCGAACGGCCCCCACTGGTTGTCGTCGAAAACGAACCCCTCGTTGTAGGCGGCGCCGTCCCGCACGATCCGCCGGACGGAGTGTGTATCGGTGGGCCAAAACGCCACCGCCACCGGATCGGCAACGGGCGTTAGATTGATGCGGCGCGTATGGTGTTCGGTGATGACATAGTCACTCACCATGCGCCTGCCGTCCCGGATGTACAGCTGCCGCGGCCAGTTGCCGTTGTCGGCGAATTCGTCTTTCGGAAGTCCCCACTGGCTCCACTCGGCCCGCGTCGCCGCCGGGATCTCCGGGTCGTTCGCCAGCAGCCAGAGCAACCCCTGCGTGAAGTCCCGATGCTCCCTCAATATCCGATCGCGCGTGGCGTGCGTGCCGTTCGGCCACTCGCGATTCATGCCATAGAGATTCGCGGAAAGATCGTGCCAGCTGCCCTGATCCGTCTTGCCTTTCGGAAGGCGCCCCAGCGGCGTCCACAGTTTGCCACCGGCCTTCACGTAGCGGAAGTAGATCTCGTATTGCGCCCGGTCGAAGTTGGCGGGCTTCGGAAACGGAATCCGATTCGCGGCGTCGCGCGTCAGGCATAGCCGAAAACAGAAGGCCTGAATATTCCTGTCGCCCGCGCCAGGCGTGCCCAATGGCTCATCCTGAATCGTCGCAATCAGCCCGCTTTTCGGGTCACCAGGAACCTTGTACGGATCCACCTTCACCGTGAACTGGGCGTGCGTCGTCTCGGCGCGGATCCCGTTCTTGGTCTCGCCATACTGCGCGTTCGCCTCGCGGCCCCACGTGGTTTCCACCCCGGCGGCCACCAGTAGATCCCCTTCCATCGTCGCGTCCATGAACAGCCGCCCCGCAAATCGCCGTCCGGATTCGGTACGGATCGCCCGCAGGTTGCGTGTTCCCGGCACCCACTCCGCCGCCGTCGACAAGGGCTCCCGAAGCCGCTGGCCCTTGTGCACAACAACGCGCGCCTCCCGGATCCAATCGGCAAACACCTCTTCGGCGATGTGCGCTTCGTACTTGTACACTGGCTCCGCCTTGCCGTACTTTTTTCCAATGCGCAAGTAGAACTCGGCGGCCAACCCGCCGACGGCAAGATCGTTGCGGAACCAATGGTTATTGATGTCCGCGCTCCCCAGGCCCTCCACCGTAATGCCCCCGATATGGGTCTCCGGCGCCACGATGGCCACGCTGTGCCCCGCGCGGCTGAGCTGCACAGCGGCGCTCACCGCCGCCGCCGTGCCGCCATAGATAACAACTTCAGGATCCTGCGCAACGGCCGCGATGGCCGTTGCGCACAGGGTTAGGAACAATGTCCGCATCGCTTAAAAATATAGCTTCAAAGCGAGTTGGAAGGCACGGGCGGCGGAGTTCGCAGCCAGACCCGTGACAGTGCCGAAGTTCCCGGCATCGATGTTGCCAGCCGGATTGCCGAACGTCGGCGTGTTGGTGAAGTTAAACGCCTCCGCCCGGAACTGCAGCCGGATGCGCTCATGAATCGGGAACGACTTCATCAGCGAAAGGTCCAGATTGTTCTGCCCATCTGAACGCGTGCGCGGCAGATTGCGCGCCACGTTGCCGAAGGTGAAGGCCGGCGAGTTCGCAAACGCGGCCCGGTTCAACCAGCCATCAATCGTCGGCTTCGCCAGCGACGGATCGCCCACCGCGTTCGGCCGGCCGCTGCCGAACACCGTCCCATTCTGCGAAACGGCAATCACGTTGCCGCTCTGGAAACTGCCAATGGCGTTGAACTGCCAGCCACCCGCGAAGCCCTTGTAAATCGCGTGGCCGTGCTTGCCGAAGGGCAGCTCGTAGCTGGCGGAGATGACCAGCCGCTGCGGCAGATCGTTGGCGGAAACGGACCGCTCCGCCGCCAGGTTGTCCCAGTTGCGAACGCCGTTGTCACCGCTCTCGGCGAAGTTGTTGCCGCCG
>CAMATG010000389.1 GCA_945860645.1 Candidatus Sulfopaludibacter sp. SbA3
GAGACTTAAATGGATGTTCAACTGGCTGTCCAAATCCAACGAAGCGCCCGCCCCCGCCCTCGACCTCGAAGCAATCAAAAAACAGGACGTCGCTATCCTGTTCAAACATAGCTCCACCTGCCCCGTCAGCTGGGCCGCCCAGGCCGAAGTGAAGCGCTTCTCCGCCAACCACCCCGAAGTACCCGTCTATACCCTCATCGTCCAGGAGCAACGCGACCTCTCCCGCCAGGTCGCCGAATGGTCCGGCATCCGCCACGAATCCCCCCAGGTCTTCGTCCTGAAACAAGGAAAAATCGTCGCCAACGACTCTCACGAAGGCGTCAACGTCGACTTCCTCACCGACTCCCTCAAAGCGTCCTGAACATCACCAGCGCATCCACGAACCCCAACGCCGGATGCGCAAACGCCCCCGGCAGCCGCCCCACCACCGCAAACCCGCAACTCTTCCACAACCGCACCGTCCGCTCATTCGTCGAGACAACAAAGTTAAACTGCATCGCCCGGAACCCGCGCTCCCGCGCCACCTGGAGCGAGTGCGCACACATCGCCCGCGCCACCCCGCGCCCCACAAAATCCCCGGCTGTCATGTAGCCGCAATTGGCCACATGCCCGCCACCGCCCCGCTGGTTCGCCCGCAACAAATAAGTCCCCACAACCCGCCCCTCCGCCTCCGCCACAAACACCGCGTTCCCCACCCCGAACCAATACGCCAACCCCTCGTCCATCGATAAATCCACCGGAAGCGCATACGTCTCCCCCGCCCGGATCACCGGCTCCAATACCGCCCAAATCGCCGCCCGATCCCCCTCAACCGCCGCACGAATCGTCACCATATCTAAGCAATTATGCGCCGCCGGACCCGGAACGCCAAGTATTCCGGCCCGGCGGCGTATCGCCCGGTTAATTACCGCGGTAGTCCACCGTCACAGTGTCCTGCGCCGTAGCCCCAGTCGAATCCGTCACAGTCAGCAGGAATGTATAAAGCCCCCGCCCCTGTGAAAACTGCACCGTCGGCGTCGCTGTCGTCCCGCCCAGGATCGAGCCCACCGGGCTCCCCTGCGCCATCGTCCAGAAATACGTCAACGCCTTCCCATCGGCGCTCGTCGAAGCCGTCCCGTCCAGAGAAATCGACCGCGAAGTCGCAGTCAAGTTCTTCGGCCCCGCCACCGCGACGGTCTTCGTTCCCCCCGGCACCGTCGGCACCGGAACGGTCAACGAAGGCCGCAACGTGTGCAACCGCGTCACAAACACCCCGCCTGGCAGAATCACACTCGGGTCCCGCTGCGCGTCCACAATCCGCGTCGCCACCAACAACCCATTCCGCTGTTCACCCTGCGTAATTAGGAAATCATCCACCGCCACCGCCTGCGTTCCATCCGGCCGCGTCACCACCCGGTTAAATGTGCCACGCCCCTCGCACGTCACCGTATAGGTGCCCGTGCTGGTCACCGGCCCGACAATGCGCGCCCCCGTCGTCGACGTCGTGTTCGGCTGGTTCAACACACCCGTTCGTAACAAATTCCCCTTCCCGTCAAACGTCTCCGGCTGCAGCCCCAAAGCCGTATTCACCCCGTAGTTCACCTCCACCGAATACGATCCCTGCAAACTCGCCTGCGTGTAACACCCCGCCGCCGGCTCCGGCCGCCGCACATAGCGCCGCACCAGGAATACCCCACCCGGCACCGTCCCGGCTGGAATCCGTTGCATATCGGTCACCGCCATCGCCACCAGTTTCCCGTTCACCACCGCGCCCTCTGTAATCAGAAAATCGTCGAACGCCGGCGTCGATACCCCATTCGCCGTCGCCACCCGAGTCACGACTCCGGTCCCGTCACAGTTCACTGTAAACGTCCCCCGGTTCGTCCCCGCCACCGTGGAACGCGCCCCCGTCGGCGATCCCACCACCGGCTGATTGTTCATAAATGTCGCCGCGATGTTCCCATTCGCATCGTGGTTCCGCACACCCAGTGCGATCGCGATGTTCGCCCCATAGGTCCCGATCACTGCAAACGACCCCTGCATGCTCTCCAACGTGTAACAAGCCGGCGTCGTCTGCGCGCCCACTGGCGCACCGCCCGCTAATCCCAAAACCATCATCGTCGCCGGAGCAAGCGCAAATATCTTATTGATCATAGATTCTCACTTAGTGAAATGTCGAACCCGAAACGCCTCTCGCTACCGCGCTCGGTCCCGTTAGTCTCCGCCCGTCCGCCTTTCGCCACAACCAAAACCGCCTGAAGAAGCCTTCAGACCAATCTGAAGACGCTAAAATAGGGCCCATGCGCACCCTCCTCCTCATCGCCTGCCTCACCCTCCCCGCCCAACAACCCGGCTTCAACTACGACGAAGCCAAGGTCCCCGCCTACACCCTCCCTGATCCCCTCGTCCTCGCCGACGGCACCCCCGTCAAAGACGCCGCCACCTGGCGTAAAAAGCGCCGCCCCGAAATCCTCGAGTTGTTCGCCGAACAGGTCTACGGCCAAACGCCCAAAACCAAAATCAAAATCCGCACCGAAAGTCTCGAAATCGACAAAACCGCTCACAACGGCCTCGCCACCCGCAAACAGGTCCGCGTCTGGTTCGGCCCCAACGCCGCCGCCCCCGCCATGGACCTCCTCATCTATCTCCCCAACAACGTCAAAGGCCGCGTCCCCGCCTTCCTCGGCCTCAACTTCAACGGCAACCACACCGCGCAGCCCGACCCCGAAATTCGCGTCACCAAATCCTGGGTCCGCGCCAAGGGCAACGTGGCCTCCGACAAAGACCGCGGCGAAGGCGCCAGCCGCTGGCCCGTCGACATGATCCTCAAACGCGGATACGCCGTTGTCACCGCCTATTACGGCGACATCGATCCCGACTTCGACGACGGCTTCAAGAACGGCGTCCACACCCTCTTCCCCCGCTCCGAAAAACCCAACGAATGGGGCTCCCTCGGCACCTGGGCCTGGGGCCTCTCCCGCGCCATGGACATCCTCGAAAAGGAAAAGGAAATCGATAGCGCAAAGGTCGTCCTCCACGGCCATTCGCGCATCGGCAAAGCCGCTCTCTGGGCCGGCGCCCAGGACGAACGCTTCGCCATCGTCATCTCCAACGATTCCGGCGAAGGCGGCGCCGCCCTCGCCCGTCGCAAGTTCGGCGAAACCACCGCCCGCATCAACACCAGCTTTCCCCACTGGTTCGCCGGCAACTTCAAACAATACAACGACAAAGAGGATTCCCTCCCCGTCGATCAGCACATGCTGATCGCCCTGATCGCCCCCCGGCCTGTCTACGTCAACTCCGCCGTCGAAGATGCCTGGGCCGACCCCAAAGGCGAGTTCCTCTCCGCCCTCGCCGCCGACCCCGTCTATCGCCTCCTCGGCATGCCCGGCCTGCTCGTCAAAGAACACCCGCCCGTCGAAATACCCTCCATCGGAGGCACGATCGGCTACCACATCCGCAAAGGCAAACACGACGTCACCGACTACGATTGGACGCAGTGGATGAACTTCGCCGACTTACACTTCAAAAAGAAATAACTTACTTCTTCTTTTTCCCGGTATCCGGCCGGTTGTCCTTAACAAACCCGTCCCGGTTCGGCATCTTCACCTTGGGCAACGTCTGCGCGTTCATCTCATCCTTCTCGCCGATGATGCCATTCATATGTAGAATCAGCGCCACCACGGAGTAAGTCTGGTTCGCATCCAGTAAACCCGGGTTATCAAACGGCATCGCCCGGTGCACGTAGTCATAAATCGTGGTCGCGTAAGGCCAAAAACTCCCAACAGTCTTCAACGGCTTGGCAGTCTTCAACGATCCCTTCCCGCCAACCAACGGACCCTCTTCATCCCCCTGCCCCTGCGCCCCGTGGCATCGTGCGCACCGTCGCGAATAAATATCCCGCCCATCCGCCGCCGTGCCCTTCCCTGCCGGCAACCCCGTCCCATCGGGAGCCATGAACTGGTCGGTAGCCTTGATCTCATCCGCCGAAGCCGCCTTCCCCACGTTATACTTCTGCCCAAACGCACAAACCCCAAAAACGAAAACCACCAATAAACTACGCATTTTTCACGCTCCCATCCGCCCCGATCTTCCACATCTTCACGCCGTTATAGTGGTACTGCGAATTCGCCCCCCGCGCTTCGGTCAACTCCTCCCGCGATGGCTGCGTATACCCCGCCGAATCCACCGCCCGCGCCGTAATCTCCGTCTCCGTCCCGTCCCACTTCCACGGCAACCGGAACCGCGTAAACGCCTTCGGCAGCCGAGGCTCCTGCAGCGCCGCCTTTGTCCAGGTCTTTCCACCGTCAGTCGAAACCTCGACTTTTTCAATCACCCCGCGCCCGCTCCACGCCAACCCGCGTATCTCCTGGAACCCCGGCCCGGCTAACTTCTGCCCGCCGCTCGGATAAGTAATCACGCTCTTCGCATCCATCACAAAGGTGAACTGCCGGGCCGTCCCATCCGCCAGTAAGTCGGTGTACTTAGACGTCTCGTCCTTTGTCTGGTTCGGCTGGTCAACAATCTTAATCTGCCGCAACCACTTCACATTCACATTGCCCTCATACCCCGGCACCACCAGCCGCAGCGGATACCCCTGCTCCGGCCGGATCGCCTCCCCGTTCTGGGCATAAGCAACAAGACAATCTTCAAGAGCCTTCTCAATCGGCAAGCTCCGGCTCATCTTGCAGGCATCGGCGCCCTCGGCCACCAGCCACTTCCCCGCTGGTCTCAAGCCCGCCTCTTCCAGCAAAATCTTCAACGGCACGCCCGTCCACTCGCTGCAACTGGCCAACCCAAAACTCGCCGCCACGTTCGGCCCGCCCGGCGCCTTCCACTCCCCGCCCGAATTCCCCGCGCACTCCACAAAGTAGATATGCGAGGCCGACGGCAACCGCTTCAAATCCGCGACAGTAAACACCAACGGCCGCTCCACCAGCCCATGCAGCAGCAACGTGTGCTTCGCCGGATCCAAGTCCGGCACCCCCGCGTGATGCCGCTCAAAGTGCAGCGAAGAAGGAGTAATAATCCCCTCCGTCTCCGCCAGCGGCGTCCGCGTCGAACCAATCTGCGGCCGCTTTAAATCCGGCACCGCCCGCTTGGCCGTCTCAAACTGCGACCGTTCTCCGTAAGCCCGAATCGGTTTCCCCAGCGCGCTGGGCAACTTCTCTTCGTCGGTCTTCGCGCCCGGCTGCTGGCTGCATCCGGCCAAGGCAACAATCCCAGACAACTGTAGAAAACGGCGGCGTTCGTTTTTCGGCACGCAGCGATTGTATCCTACTTCGTTTTCACGAAAAAGATATCCACATAATCCGCCACCTCCTCACAAGGGTTCGCCTGCTCCCGCATCCGCCAAAACTGCCGCGCACCGCTGATCCGGAATAAAAACGTCCCCTCCCGCACGCACGCCTTCCCCCCGGCGATATAACTCACCCGCGTCACAATCCGCCCCTTAAACGTAAAGTCCTTCGCGTTGACAGAAACCACCTCCCCCTCAATCAAAAGGGAATCCGTGCCCTTCCCCTTCTGCTCCCCCTTCACCCGGTACACGCCGCCCGAATCGGTCACCGTCACCGAGCCCTTCGTCTTATCAAACGTCACCCACTGCAAGCTCAACGGATGCGTCCCCAGCAGCAACGCGCCCGCCGCTTTATCATTCACGACGGTGGCTCCGTTCAAACAAACCGCCAGCAAAACCGCCAATAAACTACTGCGCCCGGCGCGCATCAATAAACCGCCGGTCATAGAAATAGAAGAACCCATCTTCCCCTCCAATCAAAAGGTCCAACTTCCCATCCCCATTCCAATCCGCCGCATTCGGCGTCGGGTTATGCCCCGCCAACGGCGCCCGCGTCACCAACCCCCGCTGCACCATCACCGCCCGCGTCAAATCCCCCCGATTCTCATACCAAACCGGCCCCTGATCAGAATCCGTAATCAAATCCAAATCCCCATCCCCATCCCAATCCACCAGGTCAATCTTCCTCCGCCCGCTCGACCCCGCCCGCCCATTCGCCAAGTTCAAAAACCGCCCTCCCTCCGTCACAAAAATCCGCTCCGGAGCCCGCAAAACTAACTTCCCATCCACCCGCGCCCGCCGAAACAAACACAAATACCCCTGATGATTCAGCATCACCAAATCCGGCAACCCGTCTTTGTCCCAATCCACCACCTCCGGCGTCGTCCGCCACTGCGTCAGCAGCTGCTTCCCCACCGGCTCCCACCACACCCACTCCGGCTTCGGCGCCGCCCCATCCCACTCCACCTCCACATTCC